>NZ_JBFOAH010000014.1:0-190938 GCF_040812055.1 Paraburkholderia suaedae
GTACGCCTTCGCGCGCGAGCTGCGCATGGATACGCGGCGCCCCATACGTGCCGCGCGAGCTCGCATGTAGCGTGCGGATGTGCGCGAGTAGTTGCGCATCGCTACGTGTGCGCAACGCGGGCTGTCGCACCAGCCACGTGTAATAGCCACTCGTCGAGACGCCGAGCAGCCGTGCCATCATCGCAATGGGCCAGCGGGCCCGGTTCGCCTTCATGAATCCGTACCGCCCTTCGGTGGGACGGATCCCGTCTCCCTCGCGAACCAGGCTGCCGCGTGAGAGAGGATGTCGCGCTCCATCTTCAGTTGCCGGACTTCACGACGCAGCCGTGTGAGCTCCTGCCGTTCGGCTGTAGTCAGACCGTCATGCCGCACGCCTGTGTCGCGATCAGCCTGCGCCACCCAGTTGTAGATGGTCTGTGCAGTCGGCTCGAACTCCTTTTCCAGTTCCTCCGGCCTGCGTCCGGCCCTCACCAGGTCGACCATTTGCGCCCGAAATTCGGCCGGGTACGGGGTACGATGCTTGCCCATAATCGGCACCTCCTTCTCCAAAGGATAGATGTCCGTTTTTCTGGGTCAACTTCAGCTCCGACCAACAACTGTGTCTTCCCCTTATTGGCGTGCAAATTTGGAGAACGAGTGGGTTTCATTGCTTATGTTTTGCGTGCAAACGGTTTTAAAGTTGGTGCGGTTCATTAAGGAGTCCGACTTCAACGTCATTTGATGAAGCGCATCATCGAGCTGAGCGAATCAGAGAGGCATGCCTTGGAGCGTTCTTGAATCATCGACATGGAGCTATCCGCACGTGCGTGCCGCCGCAGTCCTGCTGCTGGTCAATGGATTGGGCGACCCCAGGGCCGCTGCCGCGCTGAAAACCCTATCGGCCGCCGTGCGGAGGAAATGTTCTTGTTTAATCGCGACCGGTCTTCGCTGATAAAGACCTCAGCCAGGTACTCCGCAACGCTTCAAGCCAACAGCCAAATGGGCAAGCTGCCCGGCTCTTACGGTACCCAATTCAAAATCAATTTCACTTGAACACTTGCATGACTTAAGCTAACAACCGTGGATGCGAGTATGCTCCGTCGGTATCGCGGAATTGACGATTCGCAACCGCGCCAGCTTCTCTACCGCTCGGGGCCACGTTAGTTGTAACGTTGTCGTAATTCTATTTTTTCAAGTATTTTTTGGAACTTGACAGACGACGAAGCCTCAGTCAATTTGAACTGACCAGTACTAGAAGCCAAGCGCATTGAGGCAGCGCCGGTCAAGCAGTTGAACCTGTAGCGGGCCAGCGCGCCTTTACGGATCATTGCTTTCCTATTGAGCTTCATTCCGCTGGCTTCGAGAATCGGGCCCACTTTGGAAAAGGGTTCTTCGCCCCGTTGGCCGTTTCATGCAGGTGCCAGAATTTGCGCAGCGTCGTCCCCTCCGGCTCCGCGGCGAAACGTTCCGCGTGTGCCATGCCCACATGATCCAGGTCACCTGCATGCTCGGACGTCTCATCGGCGTTCAATGGCGGCTCTGCTATACTCGTCCGACAATTGCCGTAACCTAGGCGGAGCGCGCTGTCATGAGCGTCCAGCGAATCATGCGTGTCATCAAACGGCTCTCACTCGTGGCGCTCGCGCTGTTGAGTCTCTCGTTCGCCGCGCGGACATCGGCCGACGACAATGCGACCGCGCTTAGGGCCAAGTACGACACGCTCGCGCTGCAGCTCAAGTTGAACGTGTTCCATCGCCCGATACATCTGGACTCGGAAGAAACTCAGAACACACTTAGGGGCGATATCTACGCCGTCGTCGACTATCCTTTCGCGGCCGTCAACAGTGCATTCAACGACCCCCAGAAAGGCCCCGCGAACTGGTGCGAAGTGCTGATACTGCATGAGAACACGAAGTATTGTCATGCCGCGTCAGACAGCAGCGGCCAGATCATCAGCATGAATGTCGGCAAGAAGACGGAGCAGGAGCTCAGTGACACGTTCCGCGTGCAGTTCCATTACCGTTCGGTGGTGACAGGTTCCGATTACTTCCAGGTCGAGCTGAGTGCGGCGAACGGACCGCTTAGTACCAGGGACTATCGCATCGTGCTCGAAGCCGTCGACATCGGCAACGGGCGCACCTTCCTGCACCTCAGCTATTCGTACGGATTCGGCATGGCCGGACGCATCGCGATGAAGACCTATCTCGCGACCTTGGGCAGCGGGAAAGTCGGCTTTACCAAGTCATCGAACGGCGAATACATCGGCGGGGTGCGCGGCCTCGTCGAGCGCAATACGGCGCGCTATTACCTTGCCATCGACGCATATCTGGCTTCGCTTGCCATTCCTGTCGACAAACGGGTCGATCAACGCTTTGCGACATGGTTCGATGCAACGGAGCAGTACTCGCGTCAATTGCATGAGCTCGACCGCCAACAGTATCTGGATATGAAGAAGAACGAATATGAGCGCCAACAAATAGCGCAATAGATGAACGGGGGTCCGGATGAAACATGGACCACTCGAAGATAGTCCGTGTACTCCGCTTTGAGAGCTGGTCACAATGCGGGACGAACCCGTACGGTGGCAAAGCGCTGCCTTCGCGCCAGGTTGCGGTTTGCCAGGCGTTCACGGGTAACTGCATAGCCAGCTCATTCACCACGATCGGTCCGAGGCCGGGCGTACGAAGGTGCCTCGCCTGATTCGCAAGCACTTCGACGGCACATCGCTGCCCGAACACCGAAGGCCAGACCAACGGCTTTATGAAAGCTCTCAACAGCCCGTTTCAGCCGACCAGGCGACGTGCGCGCGACTATGCCAACTTCGCCACCATGCGCACGGGCTGTTCCTGATCGCTGGCAAGCTCAACTTCCCGCCGATGTACCCGCATGCCGCGTAACGCATTCAAGGTTTCGCAGAGCCCGCAATTCTGACCGGTCTTATATGTTTCACTGGTCGGAAATTTTATGATCGGCTCCGAAACCGGAATTACATTAGCCTTACGTTTCTTGACCTGTATCGTATTTGTCGCCCACTTGAATTCTGGACATTTAATCTGGATCCCAGCGATTCTTCTCATTGCTGTGTGGGTTGCCTGATCAGGAAAGGAAATTCGAGGCTTAACCGGTTTCAGTGCGGGCGGGGCAACTGCATGCCCCGAATCCTTCAGTCAATTAACGTCTTTTAAGCATAACAAATAGGATTGCTAATGAAAATAAATCGCTCTGGCGTAATCGCTGCGGTCGTTGCAATGGTTGCGGCCTTGCCGATGGCCTCGCATGCTGCCGACGGCACCATCACCTTCAACGGCTCCATCACTGCCCAAACTTGCAGTATCAGCGGTAACGGGTCCGGCTCGTCGAACTTCAATGTGACGCTGCCGACCGTGTCCGTATCGTCGCTGACCCTCGGAGGCCAGCCTGCTGGCCGCACGCCGTTTGCCATCGCGCTCACGGGCTGCTCGCCGAATACAGGCAATGTGCACACGCTCTTTGAAGCGGGTCCGACGACCGATGCCACCACGGGCAACCTGATGTTGAACGCGGGCGGCGCTAGCAACGTCGAGATCGGTCTGCTGAACGGCTCGGACCTCTCTCCGATCAAGGTCGGCTTTGCCGATGCGTCGCAGAACTCGCAGTCGGTCGCTATCACCGGTGGCACCGCAACCCTTCCGTACTACGCCCAGTACGTGGCAACCGGCGTACCGACTGCCGGCGCCGCCAATTCGAGCGTGATGTACACGCTCGTCTATCAGTAACGCGTTGCAGAGATGTGCTGCGGAGCGAACCTCCGCCGTTCCGCGCCATTTCCGCTTTCCCGCAATTAACGACCCGCCATGACATGAAACAAACGATCAAGACTCTTCTGGCTACCGGTGTGCTCGCGCTGGGGTTGGCGAGTGCCCTGCACGTCCAGGCTTCCGTTGTCATCGCCGGCACGCGGGTCATCTACAACGCCGCGGATACCGAGCAGACCATCAAGCTGACCAACGACGGTAAATCGCCGGCCTTGACGCAGGCCTGGCTGGACAAGGGCGATCCCAAGGCTGCACCGTCTGCCATCGATCTGCCCTTTACCATCACGCCGCCGTTTGCACGCATCGATCCGGGCAAGGGACAGACCTTGCGCATTCTGTACACCGGCGAGCCGTTACCGCAGGACAAGGAATCGGTATTCTGGCTCAACGTCCTTGAAATACCGCCCAAGCCGGCTGCCAATGAAGCCGACGTCAACAAGCTGCAAATGGCGATCCGCTCGCGTATCAAGATGTTTTTCCGTCCTGTTGGCCTGAAAGGCAGCGCGGACGAAGCGCCTGCGCAGATCACGTGGCGTGTGATCAAGACCGGCAAGGGCGCCGCACTGGAAGCCCACAATCCGACGCCTTACCACGTGTCGTTCGCAGCGCTGGAACTGACAGGCGAAGGCAAGACCGCGAAGTTCGACGACGGCGGCATGGTCGGGCCAGGCGAAACCCAGGACTTCCCGCTCTCGGGCGAAGTGTTCCAGGGCGCTGACGCCAAGGTGCGCTACCGCGCCATCAACGATTTCGGCGGTCCAGCCGAAGGCGAGACCGTGCTGAACGCAGCGCCGCAAGTGAAGTAGTTCACTGGCAGTCGGCTTTGTCCGGCTGCCCATCTCTACAGGGCACTTCCCAACGAAAATGCTGCGCGAAGCGGCAGGGAGGGGGTTTTTCTGAAGCTTGGAGTCGGCGGCCGTGCACCAAAAACAATATCCTCCCTTTCCTTCACAGTTGTCGCCTGTCAGTGCGGTGGTGTCGCTGCTGTTCATCAGTGTCGGCGCGTGGGGTGCGACCTCCGGTGCGGCGGCTTCCACCCAACTGGCCGAAGTCGAATTCAGCGATCAGTTCGTTCAGCAGCCGCCAGGCGCCGCGCATGTCGACATCAGTCGCTTCAATAAGGGCAACGTGACGCTGCCGGGCGACTACCGGGTCGATCTGTATGTGAACGGCGCCTGGCTCGGCCGCTCGGAGGTACAGCTGCGCCAGGTGAGCACCGATAGCAACGACGTGCAGGCGTGCTTCGATCGCGCGCTGCTGGAACACATCGGCGTGGACCGGACGAAACTGCCGGCTGAGACGGCCGCCCGTCTGGCGACAGGCGGCAATGCCTGTCTGACGCTGCCTTCACTGATCCAGGACGCTACCGCAGCATTCGACAGCGGGGAACTGCGGCTCGATGTATCCGTGCCGCAAATAGCGCTCGCCCGCACGGCGCGCGGCTATGTCGAACCGCGCTACTGGGACGACGGCGTGCCCGCCGCCATCATGCGTTACAACGCAAGCGCGGACCATTCCGATTCCTACGGGACGAGTTCCACCGAGAGCTATGTGGGACTGAATGCCGGCATCAACATTGGACCCTGGCGGTTTCGCCATAGCGGCAGCCTGACCTCAGGTACCACGGGAGGCACCCATTACCAGAGCATACAGACCAACCTGCAGCGTTCGATCGCGCCGCTGAAGAGTCAGCTGACCATCGGCGACGCGTTCACCGATGGCGCGGTGTTCGACAGTGTCGGCTTGCGGGGCGTGCAGCTGGCCAGCGACGATCGCATGTACCCGGAGTCGCAGCGCGGCTACGCACCGATTATCCGCGGCATCGCCAACAGCAACGCGCGCGTGCAGGTTCTTCAGAACGGCAACCTCCTCTATGAAACGACGGTGGCGCCCGGGGCGTTCGAAATCAACGACCTGTACCCCACCGGCTATGGTGGCGACCTCACCGTGGTGGTCCACGAAGCCGACGGCAGCGTCCGTACTTCAAAGGTGCCGTATGCGGCCGCCGTGAACGCGCTGCGCCCCGGCGTGACGCGCTTTAATGCAGCGGTGGGTCAGTACCGCAACCCGACGGTGGGCCTCCATCCGTTGCTGTTCCAGGGCACGTTCCAGCATGGCTTCACCAATCTGATCACAGGCTATGGCGGCGTGGTCGCGACAGACGGCTACATGGCCGCGCAGTTCGGCGCCGCACTGAATACGGATTTTGGCGCCTTCGGCTTCGACATCACCCAGGCCGCCACGCGCCTGAACAATCAGCCTGACCGCAACGGCCAAAGTCTTCGCCTGAGCTACAGCAAGCTGGTCGAGCCGACCAACACCAACCTGGCGGTGGCGGCTTACCGCTACTCTAGCCGCGGTTACCTGGGACTCGCCGACGCCATGGCGTTGCGTGATCTCGATCAGCGCGACATGGGCCTTGCGGCTAACAGCATCCAGCGCGGCCGCCTGCAGATCACGGTAAATCAGGCCCTGCGCGCGGGCTATGGGTCGTTTTACCTAACGGGGTCCACGCAGAACTACTGGAACCGCAGCGGCACGGACACGCAACTGCAGGCGGGCTACAACAATAGCTACAAGCAACTGAACTACAGCCTGGCGCTCTCGCGCCAACTGGACGTGACGACGCACAAGTGGGACAACCGGGTGATGCTAACCCTTGGTATTCCACTCGGCGCGGCCCACGCGCCCTACTCGTCCACCTCGCTGCAGACCGGCGGGAAGTCGGGCACCACCGTGCAGCAAGGCGTCACAGGCACGCTCGGCGCAGACAGTGCGTTTGCATATGGTCTGAACGCGGGTCACAGCAGCGGTGGCGACGCGAGCAGCAACACCACCGCGGGCGCCAACGTCTCGTACACGTCGCCGGTCGCCACGTTCACAGGCAATGCCAGCAAGAGCAGCAACTACACGCAGGCCGGCTTTGGCGTGAGCGGCGGTGTCGTCGCGTATTCGGGTGGCGTGGCCTTCACGCCAATGATGGGCGATACGCTGGCGATCGTGGAGGCCCGGGATGCGGCCGGCGCGCGGCTGGCCAACAACACTGGCCTGCGCGTCGACCCGTGGGGTCACGCCGTCGTGTCCACCCTGAGTCCGTTCGCCAGTAACCAGATCGAGATCGATCCGAAGGGTCTTCCGCTCAATGTGGAATTGAAGTCGACTCAGCAGTCGGTCGCGCCGACCGCGGGGGCCGTGGTCCGGCTCAAGTTCGAGACGGAGAACACAAGGCGCGCCGTGATCTTGCGCATCAGGACTACCGACGGCAAACCGGTGCCGTTCGGCGCGCAGTTGACCAGCGAGCAAGGACAGAATGTCGGCACCGTCGCGCAGGCAGGGCGGGGCATTGTGCGCGGCCTGAAGAGCGACACCGGCCGCCTGCTCGTGACCTGGGGCGACGGCGCAGACGAGCATTGCGGCGTCGATTACTCGTTGCCGAAGCCGGATATGAAAAGCCGCGCTGCGTACAGCGTGGCCGATGGGGTGTGTCGATAGTGGAGCATCGCGGCGGGATATTGCAGAGCCGGTAGGTGACGGGCGGCCGAACCGGACTGCCAACATCACCTGAGAAGTACGGAACAGGTCGTTTAACGTAATTGAATGCGTCGTATGGAGATCATGATGTCGAGATTGACTGGTTTGCTTTGCCTGCTTCTGGCACTGTTGTTACCCACGACGGGATGGGCCGCGTGCACCGGCACGCCGCCGAGATTTCCTATTTACTCCCAACCTAGCGTGCCTGCCTTCGATCCGACCGTGCCGAACGGTACGATCCTGTGGTCCTCTCCCGCGCTCGCCGTTTCGTCCACCACGGGGGCTGCCTCGTGCAACCCGTTCGGTACGATACTGCAGACTGGTGTCGGCACCTATAACAGCACCTACCAGACGTTCTCCACCAATGTCCCCGGCGTGGGAATAAAGCTGATGGACGCGAGCCGTAATACGATGCCGATCAGCAGTACCGCATGGTCGAACACAACAGGCGCTTTCAATACTGGCTTTGTGTTCTTTGTCCAGATCATCAAGACTGGGCCCATTACCGCCGGTGGCTCCATCAGCGGGAATATCCTTCAGTATTCCGCACAATCGGGAACATACCCGATCTTTTACGTCTACTTCTCCGGTCCGATTGTCATCAACCCGACCATACCCACTTGCTCGGTGACAACACCGGCAGTCACGGTGCCTTTAGGCAGCGTTGCACAAAGCACGTTCACCGGTGTTGGGTCGACCTCGCAGGCGAAATCGTTCAACATCGGACTGAACTGCGCGGGCGGAGCGGCTAATGTAACGGCGAGTGTCTACACGACTCTCACTGACCAGAACAACCCTGGAAACGTGTCCAACACGCTGTCGCTCACCTCGTCCTCGACAGCCAAGGGCGTCGGGGTTCAGGTACTGAACGGCGGTACTGTCATCAGCTTCGGGCCGGATTCAGCCGTAGTAGGGAACACTAATCAGTGGGTGGCCGGTCAGACTGGCAACGGCGGCTTTATTATTCCGCTGACAGCCCGCTATGTGCAGACCGCGTCTGCCGTGACAGCCGGAACGGCAAACGCGCTCGCCACATTCACAATGGGCTATCAGTAACCTGTGCTCCTGTCTTGCCGTGCGGCACTGACGGCCGGCGTGACCGGGTTCAGAGTGATGGACTCAACGAGGCGAGCACAACAGTTCAGGGAACGATGTCGCTGTGTCACGACGCGCTGTGAGCGCTGCCTGATCCGGGCAGCCGCGCATCAAGTCGGAGAGAACACGACCGCAGCGACGTCGTCCATGTGCGTGAAGCTGCGGAAGAATCGGTACGTCGTACCTTCTATTTCCATCACGTTCATTCCCGCGCGAGTCGTGTCGAGGATTTCGTTGGCAAGCGATGCTGTCAGCGTGCCACGCCGCTTCAGGTCCGCGCGCGGGCCCGATGCGTCTCCCAGATAGAGTGTCGCGGTATCGCTTGCGTGGCGCATCACGATCAGGCTCGCGCCCGCGTCGAGCGACAACTCCAAATACTCGGCCAAAGTCAGCAACGCCTCCAGAGGAACTCGCTGGCCGGTATTCGCCCCGGATGGATGGATCATGTTTTCCTCCGTCGCGTTGAACAACTGCCTACAGTCGCAAGCCAGTAGAAGTCGCCAGATGGAATGACGCTTCGGCGCTCGGCTTCGTCGGCGGATTTCACGCGATTATGTTCCATTCGATGCTCCTCTACCGAACGCCGTGACCGCGTCGACGACGCGCGTTGCAGGAAATGGCGCCTGGCGTCGACCGCATCGGGAGTCCCACCGGAACCGCCGTGCCGCAAGACGCCATGCTGCATGATGCACTTTACGCCTCCCACGTCGTCGTCACCCGACTTCTTAACCGTCGCGCGACAGTGACGCAGCGGCAGCGGCAGCGAACGCGGGCCGAACCGAGGCGCCCCCCCTTGACGTCGTCCGACGAGAGTAAGTCCAACGACCGCGTCTAGCGTCCGAATACTTTCCAGCCGCGCAGCGTGATTGCGCGACGCTTGCGGTCGGCCTTCTGCATCCGCCAGCGGTGACCAGAATACGCTTTGACGGGCGCTATTCGCAGACGTACGCATGACAGCTTGCAACCGATCGCGCATTGCGAAGTCACGGCATTGAACGGCTCGTTTCGATCCTCTACCGGAACGCCATTTGCTATCGATGCGACGTCGACGGTTCTTCGATACAGGCGTCGACGTCGACTCTCTCAGCACAGTCGGCGGCCTTGCCCGCAAGCCGCAAATAGGCGGCGGCGAGGCGTCGAAGGTCGTCTTCGGAGGCGTCCTCGATGCCGATCAACTGATTGTTCGCGGCGCGATGCGAAGCGAGCAGCTCGTTGAGCTTCAGATGCACGGCCGCGCTGTCCTTGTTCTGGCTTTGCTGGATCAGGAAGACCATGAGGAATGTGATGATGGTCGTGCCCGTGTTGATGACGAGCTGCCAGCAATCGGAAAAGTGAAAGAGCGGCCCCGTCACGGCCCACAGGAGCACCGTCATCGCTGCAATACCGAAAGCGACCGGCGAACCGGCAACGCGGGTTACAGAGCATGCGAATGCATCGAACGCTCGCGTGACGTCGCGGGTCCCCGAGTGGCTATGGGCTAAACCGGAAGCGGCATCAGCTGCAGCGTGGGCCCCGGTGCCAAGGCTGTGTGCGTAGGCGCGGTTTTCATCTTCTCGCATTACTTGCCTCCGGTAATAAGTAGTACGGAGCTCCAACGACTAGCTAAGCCACAGCACAAATCGTGCCGAACCCCGCATGGACGCTGCCGAGGATACCGGTTTTTGAATTGCGTGAGATGGTCGGAATCCGAACGCAGCGAAGACGCAGTTCATCGCCAATCGCGACACAAATCGTCTTTCGCAGGTCTTTCGGGTTGAGCTCACCAGCACCGGATACTTAACTCAGGTACGCGGCTTGCTCCATCCGCGCTCAGCGTTTTTCCAATTCACCGCCTACTTATCGCCTCGCAAAAGGACATAACACATGCTTGCCACTCGCCCCTGCACTGCAACTTGCGTCGTCGACGGCACGCCGGTCATCCTGACCTTCTATCCCGACAAGGGCTTGTTGCGGATTGCCGATCCGTCGGGTGCGTGCATCCGGGAGACGCGCTGGCATGCGTCGTGGCGCGCGTTGCTGGATGAATTACGCGGTTACACGGAGGGTGATGGGGTCGGCCGGCAGCATATCGCCGAAGTGGTACAGCGTCTGGCCGAGCGCACAGGGCACGCGGCGACGCCGGCCGCCGCCATCACGTGAATCGAATGGCGATGGGCGCTATTCTGTCCAGCGTCGCGCTCCACTCGTGGGGGTCAGTGACCGAAATACATCCTGCACTGCGCGCCAGAAGCGCAAAGGTCGCCGTGCCGCGCGCCCCCCGATTGCGATTGCCCCGCGGCCACGCCGCCGTAAGAGGTCAGCGCCGCTTGTGCACGACCATCCATGCCGCCAGCGGGTTCGCCGTACGACATGTCTGTCGTGGCCTGCGCCGACTCGTTCGCGTCCCGTTGCATCAACTCATGGGCCGACATGCCGGCACCCGGCTGGCCGTCCGGTGCCATGGCATTGGCGGTTCTCGGCGCGAGCAGCAGCAACGCGCTCGCGACTACCATCAATAAACGTACTTTCATGTCCAGACTCCTCGAATCCGGCGCAGCAGTTCCCGTCCTCCTGAAGAATCGATCCGCGAAAAGCCAGCTCGCCCAAAACGGGCCGAGGAACAAGTCGATGCCGATGCACAACTGCCGCGAACGGATCACCGAACCAAACGAGTCTTTGACTGCCAATACTGCAACCGAGGTCGAACGACGTTCCCCATGCCAGGTTAAATCGGTCGCCGCAGGCTGGCAGCGCGAATGTCTGCTCCGCTATTCCTTTATAGTTCGCCCGTCCCGGATTTCAATCCGGGGGTCCCCGGGTGGCGAGGCGGGCTATTCCGTTCGATAAACCGCATTCGTGAAGAAAATCAGTGGTAGCGGTGCGTGCATTGCCCGCACAGTGCGTTATGATGCTGTCATAACGTAAAAAAGCGGTGAGCGCATAACACCGGCGAGAGACGGAGCGTGGACGTGAGACCGCCGTTCGCAATCCGTGCATTGTCACCTCAGTTGTTACCGTTGGGCCTCAAGGCTTATCAGCCTTTTCCGCTGTGCGGCGAATCGCTGGCTATTCACTGGCCGCCGCGGTGAGCCGGATAGGCGGCGTGATTGGGCATAAACTGTAGCGCGATTTATGGAGCAACGTTTTTAACGCGGCTCATGGATTTTCCTCCGAACGACAACCCCACCGCGGGCCGGCCCCATTCATACGGGATCGACGCACCGCAACTTTAGCTTGCAATCTGTAATTGACAGAACGCTGGACGTTTTAGAAGGACGAATATCATATGGACGAAAGGAAGCGAGATAGCATCATTGCGTATCTCCGCCATCGCATGGAAGAGTTTGGCATCAAACCGGAAGATGTCGCTGCCGCGCTGGCGTCCGAGCCGATGGCCCAAAAGGCGCAGCGCTACCGCAGCGCGACGGGCGACAGTTGGGACGGCCAGGGCGAAATGCCCCAATGGCTGAAACAGGCGATCAGCGCAGGTCAATCCATCGACCACTTCGAATTGACAGCCAAACCGGCCCCTGCGCCGCAGTCGAAAAAACACGTGGACTGGAAAAACGATCCGTTTGCGGGAAGTCCGCTTGCGCGGTCCCACAATCGCTAAGTCATCAGGCTGTCGAGCCGTTGGCTCATCAGTCAGCCCCCGCATTTTCCGGTCGCATATCGCAGGTTTCGCATGCCCCCTGACGCGCGCACGCGAGGGTCGTCGCGTGGGCCGTGCCGGCGAATCGCGTCCTTCGCAGTCAACATGGGTGCACGTCGCCGCGCCGTACGGCCGGCTTGAATAGCGCAATGACGCGTCGGCTGGCACCAACCGGTCATATGGTTAGGAATGGTCGGGGCGCCCGAATTCGCAACGGAAAACACCCATGCGATGCACTGCGGCGTCTAGCCGATATCGGTTGACGCAGCGCTCGAATGAGCGGGAGCTGAACTCAGCGACTCGTTAGCCGAGCAATGGCGCTCGTCACTCACGCGTCGCAGCTGCTGGTCCTGTCCTGTGAGGAGGCGTTCGTCGGGCCGACCGTTGCGGCACCCGTTGGATCTTCGACCAGCGGGTTGGCGGGGCCGCCAACGCCGCAGCGTGCATCGCTAGCGGGCAACACAGGGCAATCCTCGTTGCAGGCACCGCCGCCATGCCCAGGCGGATTCGCAAATTGCGGCAGCGCAATAAGCGCGCTGACCTGGCGCACGATCTGCCAGAACATTTTTTCGAACAGTCGCGCGCGCTCGTCGTCCGGCATGCCGTCCACGAGGGGATCGGCAACGCTCCAGGTGAGCAACGAAGGCGCGCCCGGAAACGCGGGCACATGATGTTCGCCGACAGATTCGTCCAGCGCGACGACCAGGTCCATTCGCGGCGCCCATTCGCCAGTAAATTCCAGCCAGCTTTTCGGGCTCAATGCGTCGCGCACCGAGATGCTCAAGCGCAATTGCGCGACCGCCAGCGGATGAACCCGCGCGGCCGGCTCCGGCCCCGCGCTAAAGGCTTCGAACCGGTGTCCGGCCAGTTCGCGCAGCAAAGCTTCGGCAATGATGCCGCACGCTGAGTTGTCGCGGCAAAGAAACAGCACCTTATATTTTCTGGTCACGCTCACCCCGCCGCCGTGTTTTCTTTTTGCTTCTGGGTGCCATTGTGCCGACCCAGTCTTGCGCACCCGTGACACTACGATGTCTTAAATAGTTACGCCACGGGAATTTTCACCAACGCTTGTCGATTCGCGCGAGCAACGCCGGGAATCGTATTCGCCGCCGCGTCTGAGGGACGGGCATCTTACATTATGCTGTCAGCCTCGGACGAGGGGCGCATAGTCCATCCACGCAATGCATCGCAGCACGTCCAGACCGGCGAATGTTCGCCCGGCCATTCCCCAGAGCGTTCCAGGCCCTAATCCGGCTCGCCGTGAGCGCGTCCCCGCCAGAGCGGCCAGCACCGCGATATTGCCAGTGTCACGCCGCCATTCACTCGGAACCCATCGCAGCCACGCGACAACCCATTTGCGCGGGCAACGCGACGCAGTATTGCGCGCAGGCCGGTTTATTGCGCCGCTGTTCGGGGTCACACTTCAAGCACCTACCTTTATGTCGGCGCACGACGCCCTTCGTCACGGACCCCTCGATGCTGAACAGAAACGCCATCAGTTCCGGCGCCTACCTCGAAAGTTTCGATTCGCTGCCCAAGGACATGCTGTGGACTCAGGCGCAGATCGACGCGTCGCTCGCGCTGACCATGCAGCAGCGTCCACATGAAGGCGACGTATGGGTGTTCGCTTACGGCTCGCTGATGTGGAATCCGATCTCGGACTTCGATAGCCGCCGCATCGCGACGCTGCACGGTTGGCATCGCAGCTTCTGTATCCGCCTGATCGCCGGGCGCGCCACGCCGCAGCAGCCGGGGCGCATGCTTTCGCTAGAACCGGGCGGCAGCACGGCCGGTGTGGCATTGCGCCTGTGCGGCGAGACGCTCGAAGAAGAATTGCGCATTCTCTGGATCCGCGAGATGGTGACGGGCGCTTATCGCCCAACGTGGGCGCCAGTCACCCTCGACGACGGCACCGAAGTCCGCGCAATCGCGTTCGTCGCCGAGCCCGCCGACTCGCAATACGAGGGCGATGCGCGCGCAGCCGCGATCGCGCCGTGCATGGCCGTCGCTGCCGGGCCCTTCGGCACCAACGCGGAGTACGCGTTCAAGCTGCAAAGTGCGTTGGCGGACTGCGGCATGCACGATCCGTATGTCGACGAGCTTGCGGGCGAGCTGGCGCGAATCATCGGCCAGCCCGCGTGAAGCGTCAGAAACGCAGACTGTTCAGAAATTGAAACCAGAGGCCGCCGAGCGCGCCGGCCGGATGCGCGTCGGCGGCGGGTTCGTCGTGGTTCGCAGGCGTCGCCTGGTTCGTGTGCTTCGCGCGCTTGCCGGGCTCGGCGTCAGTGGTGGCGTGGTTGACTGCGCCCGTGTCGGCCTGGGGCGGCATCTCGGCGTCTTCGCCCGCACCGACGGCATTGGCAGGATCGGTCGCGGGTGCTGCTTTGCCAGCCACACCCGCCTTCGCCGCCTCGCGCCGCGACGCCTGCAGCGCCGCTACGCTGTCCGCGATCTGCGCCGCCCGCCGTGGCTCGCATTGCCGCCCGAGCAGCACGCCGAACAGCACGTCGCGATTATGGCCTTCGTCGGCGAAACGGATCGCGACCGACACCATCTCCGCATACGCCGCTTCGTCGGCCGCGCGTGCCGCTGCCGCGCGCTGCGCCTGCGCCTGCTGTTGACGCTCACGCTGCGCTTCCCAGTGGCGCATCTGTTCCGCGTACACCGCGTCGTACACCTTGCGCTGCTCGGCGTCGGAGAGGATCGCGTACGCGTCCTTGATTTCCTGGAACGCGGCGTGCGCGGCCTTCTCAGCGCCGTGATTGCGGTCCGGATGCCACTTCATCGCGGCCTTGCGGTAAGCCCGCTTGATTTCTTCGTCGGTGGCGTGCGCGTGCACGCCGAGCGTTTCATATAGGGTCGTCATTGCTTGCCAGATCTCGCCGGGAATCATCGCGGACCATCGTAGCATGGGAAAAGCGGCCTTTCGTCAAGCGGCGCGCGCCAGTGCCGCTGCAACGACATAAAAAAGCCTCGCCACCGAACCCGCAAGGCCGAGTCCCATGTTAAGGCGTGCCATGGAGGAGACCTAATCATCGTAACCGGCGCCCGTCCCGCGGCCAAACAAGCGTTCGCCAAATGCTTATCGGGGGCGGCTCGATGTACTTTGCAGCGCAACGCGCCCGCACGCGGTCATTGGCGCGGTTATATGGTTAGAACCAGAAGTCGCTTAGCCCCGCGCCCGGCGGTCGTTAAGATGACAGTGAAAGCCGGTTCGTCCCGGCCCGCTCTACGCGCAGTTCCGCGCCAGCGTGCCGTGAGCCGCTACACAAGGAGTATTTCGTTGATCCGATTCGATCATCAGCGCCGGCCGCTCGTCGTCGGCATCGGCGGCACGACCCGCGCGGCTTCGTCGACCGAGCGCGCGCTCGGCTTGGCGTTGCGCGGCGCCGAGGCCGCCGGAGCGAACACGCGGTTGTTCGGCGGCACCTTTCTGCATAGCCTGCCCCACTATGCGCCGGAACAGCCCAACCGCACCAAGGAGCAGCTCCAACTGCTCGACGCGGTGCGCCACGCGGACGCGCTGATCATCGCGACGCCCGGCTACCACGGCGGCGTGTCCGCCCTCGTAAAGAACGCGCTCGACACGCTCGAAGAACTGCGCGGCGACGCGCGTCCGTATCTGGACGGCCGCGCGGTCGGCTGCATCGTAACCGCGTATGGCTGGCAGGCCGCCGGTTCCGTACTGCTCTCACTGCGCTCGATCGTCCACGCGTTGCGCGGCTGGCCGACGCCGTTCGGCGCGGGCATCAACACGCTCGAAACGCGCTTCGACGCCGCCGACACCTGCTCCGACACAAAGGTCGTCGATCAACTCGCGACCGTCGGACAGCAAGCCGCGCAATTCGCGCTGGCGTTCATTGCGCATCGGGCGTCGAGCCCGCCGTCGGCCGGCGAGCGTCTCGGTGAGGCGGAACCGGCGCGCCTGCTTCACGCGGTCTGATCGAGCGCCGCACCCGCGCACTTCTCACCGACGCTCCGCCCAACATGCGTTTGACCGCTCGGGCGGCCCACCGCGGCGGCATTCGCGCAAACCGTGCGGGACATAACAGACCGCTTGGCCGCCCCGCTGATAATGTCTCGACACAGCGAACGATACGGTCCGGGCTCCTGAAGAGCGCTCCCGAACCCCGCTGATTGCCGATTAACTCACGACGAAAGATGGGTCCGCCCGCTATGCGGCGCGCCCTACGCTTGCCCCTACTCGCCGTGATCGAACGTCCGGCGGAAGGGGTCCGCCCCGCGCACCGATTTTGTTGCAACGCACGCGGGCACACTGACAAGTCGATAACATGAACTCACCTATGCGCTACAAGGGGTACGAGGTCGCGCCGGCCGCGCAACTGCTGCCCAATGGCATGTTCGCCGCCAATCTGACCATTGAGAAAACTTCCGCGAACAACGGCAAGGCCTATTCGTTCGACGCGCTCGATTATTTCTTCGACGAAGAAAATGCGCTCGCCTACGCGTGCCGATGGGCACGCGTGTGGGTCGACAATCACCAGTGACGTGCTTCGCGTCCAACGGCGCGAGGGCGGTGCTCGTGCCGTGAAAGCGCCCCGCGTGAACCTGAAAGCAGTCGCCCGTTAGCGGCGGCTGCGTTTGTCATCGGCTTTCGGATCGCTGTGCCAGAATAGGCGGCATCATCAGTACGTCGTTTGCACGCCCCCATGTCCTACACGTCGAACGATTTTGCCGAAGCATACAGCCCATGCTCGCGGTTTTCGCGCGGCCGTTGCGCGGCTCAGGCGCGGCACGCACGCGCGCACCGCGCGCGAGCGTCTTGCTCCGGCCACCCGGCGTCTCGTTTCGGCTGAACTTGCCGTGCTGCGCGCATCGCCGACCGCACTCGCGCCGGCAACACACCCGAGAACAAGGAAACGCCGCCATGACCTGGACTGTCGATGAACAACTCGCGCTGAGCGCCACACAAGCGGTCGCTGCGATCCAGTCCGGCCATCTCACCGCCACCGACTACGTGGGCACCCTGCTCGCCCGCGCCGCCGCACTGTCGAGCCTGAATGCGCTCACCACGCTGGACCTCGCCGGCGCGCTCGCCGCCGCCGCGCGCATCGACGCGCTGCCAGCCGCGGCGAAAGCGCAAATGCCGCTTGCCGGCCTGCCGATCGTCGTAAAGGACAACATCAACACGGCAGGTTTGCAAACCTCGGCGGGCACGCCCGCTCTGGAAGGCTTCATCCCGTCGACCAACGCGCCTTCCGTGCAACGGCTCATCGATGCGGGGGCGATCGTGCTCGGCAAAGCAAACATGCACGAACTGGCGTTCGGCATCACGAGCACGAATTTCGCCACGCATGCCGGGCCGGTGCGCAACCCCTACGATCCCTCGCTGATTCCCGGCGGCTCGTCCGGCGGCACGGCGGCGGCGATCGCCGCGCGCATCGTGCCCGCGGGCCTGGGCACCGATACCGGCGGCTCGACGCGCATTCCCGCGGCGTTGACCGGCGTCGCGGGGTTCCGGCCGTCGGTCGGCAACGGCGGCGCCGAGCGGCGCTATCACGATCCTGACGCCGTGGTGCCGATCAGTCACACGCGCGACACCGTGGGGCCGATGGCGCGCACCGTCGCCGACCTCGCGCTGCTCGACGGCGTGATCACGTCGGCCGGCGCGCTACCGGTGCTCGCGCTCAACGGCCTGCGCGTCGGCCTGCCGGCGCCGCTGTGGGAAGGCCTGGAGCGCCAGGTGGATGACGTCGCGCGCGCCGCGCTGATTCGGCTCGAAGCCGCCGGCGTCGTGTTCGTGCCGGTGCCGATGAGCGAACTGGAAGAGCTCAATGCGATGGTCGGCGGCCCCGTTGCAATTCACGAAGCGCGCGACGACGTGCTGGCCTGGCTCGTCGCCAACCATGCGCCGGTCAGCACGGTGGCCGAACTGGCCGCGCGCATTGCGAGCCCCGATGTGCGCGCGATCTACGACAGCGTGCTCGCCGACGTGCTCGGTGCGCATTACGCGGCGGCGCTCAACCACTGGCGACCGCGCTTGCAGCAATACATGGCCGCGACGTTCGCCGCCGAGCGCCTCGACGCGCTGCTGTTTCCCACCACGCGCCTGACGGCGGTGCCGATCGATGACGTAAGCGGTTCGTCCACGGTTTCGATCGACGGTGCGCCACCGATCGATACGATGCAAGCGTTCGTGCGCAATACCGATCCCGCCAGCACATCCGGCATTCCCGGGCTGTCGCTGCCCGCGGGCATGAGCGCGAGCGGGTTGCCGGTGGGCCTGGAACTGGATGGGCCGCTCGGCTCCGACCGGCGGTTGCTGGCGATCGGCGTCGCGTTCGAACAGTGCCTGGGCGGGGTCCCCGCGCCGATGCTTTGACGCCGCCTGTTGCGCCCGAGCTGCCGTACCGCCTCACGCCGACAACAACTCCCTTTGACCACGCAAGCCAAAAAGTGCCGATGAGGACACCTACATCTACCCGCGCCCACGCGCAAAAGCACCCGCACAACCAGCCGCCAGACCACTCACACACGCAGCGAACTTTCATTGGCCGCGCCTTCAGTCTGGCGGTCATGTCAGTTGTCCTATGCAGTGCCGCAGCATGCGCGGACCTCGCCAAGATCGATTCGAACGCGCTGTGGAAGATCGTCGACCTACGCTGCGTGCCGTCGCAGCAGGCCACCGGCACGCCGGGCCAATGTGCCAAGGTGGATCTCGACAAACGTTACGTCGTCCTTAAGGATATTTTCGGCCGCTCGCAGTATCTGCTGATTCCGACCGACCGCATCACCGGCATTGAAAGTCCGCTCGTGCTCGCGCCGCATGCGCAGAATTACTGGGTCGACGCTTGGGACTCGCGGCATTACGTCGAGACGGCCGTCCACCGCGCGTTGCCCGACGATCAGCTCGGACTCGAAATCAACTCCGCGTATCGCCGCTCGCAAAACCAGTTGCATATCCATATCGACTGCCTGCGCCCGGACGTCAGCGCCGTACTCGCGAGTCATGCGAAGGACACGCCCGATCAATGGCGCTGGCAGACGATCGACGGCGATCGCTACCGGATCATGCGCGTGAGCTCGCTGGCCGGTGCCGGCAATCCTTTTCACGTGGTCGCGCGCGACAATCGCGGTGCCGCGGCGATGGCAACGCAGACCATCCTCGTGACGGGCGCGGGACGGGACGCGGACGCAGACGGCTGGCTGATAGTGAACAGCGGCACCGAAGTCGGCGCCGGCACCGGCTCGGCCGAAGCGCTGATGGACCACGCGTGCCGCGTGGCGGACGCCAATTGAGCCGGAGCGGCGCTCGCGTCGCGAGCTGGATGGCCTGTTCGGCGGGTGCCGGCTACCCAGGCTTGCGCGGACGTACCGGTTTCCAAATCTCGCCGCCTCCCGCGACGCTGGGCATTTGATCGCAAGTGCCGGTTCTCCCACACACCCCAACGGCGCGATTTGTCATCCTTATGGCTCGGGTGTCGTAGGGGAGTTCGCCATGCCAGTTTATCTCGATGAGGGGTTCCGGCCTTGTGTAACGGAACGCGCAACGGTCGCCTTCCGCGTGTGCCGCGACGATCGCGCGCAGATTTTCGAAGTCAGCGCGGACGCGTTGATCGCATTTTGCGGTGCTGCCAGCACGCGCAAGCGCGATTTGCTCGTCGCCTTCGAAGACGCGCAACAGGAGATTCTCTCCGTCGCCTCGCAAAAATGGACCGTGAGACCAAGCGAGCCGGTGCCGCTCGGGCTCGACGAGTTCCGTAGGGTCAGACATTAGCTATGTCAGAATCGCGCCATGACCTGGATCGCCGCCCTGCCGATGTACAACGTCACGCCCGCGCTCGACCTCGAATGGCGCGAATGGCTCGACGACGTGCTGCGCCGTGTCAAGCCGGGATGCCGCATCGTCGAACCGGACGAGGAGTTGCACGGCTTCTGGCGGCGCCCCAACCTGCTGCTTTCGCAAACGTGCGGCTACCCGCTGATGCGCGGTCTGCACGAGCAGGTCCAACTGATCGCGACACCGCGCTTCGACGCGCCGGGCTGTGAGGGCGCGCATTATTCGAGCGTGCTGGTGACGCGCGCGGACGCCCCGTTCGATACCCTCGCGGCCTTGCGCGGCGCGCGTGCCGCCTACAATCAGGAAGACTCGAATAGCGGCCTGAACGCATTCCGTCACGCGGTCGCGCCACACGCGCGCGCCGGCATGTTCTTCAGCAAAGTGCTGCATACCGGCTCGCATCTCGGCTCGATGCGAGCGGTAGTGGAGAATCGCGCCGATGTCGCCGCGGTCGATTGCGTGACCTTCGCTTTCATCGGCGACGTGATGCCGGAACTGGCTCGCCGGGTTCGCGCGATCGGCCGGACGGCGGCCTCGCCGGGTCTGCCGCTGATCGCCTCGGGCACCGTGCCGCCGGCTACGATCCGTGCGCTGCGCGAGGCACTGAACGAAACGCTCGAAATCCGCCCCGAGCGCGCAAAACGCCTGCGTTTGCAGGGCTTTTCCGTGCTGCCGCTCGCGGACTACGCGCGCATCGAGCAGCTCGAAAACGAGGCGCGCGCGGCCGGCTACGCGCGCCTGGGTTGAGCCGCGCAACCCGCCAATCTACTGCACGTCCAGCACCAGCAACTGTGCGCCGTCGGCCACCTGGTCGCCGACCGCGTACAGCACTTCCGACACAGTGCCGGCCGCCGGCGCTCCGATCGTATGCTCCATCTTCATCGCTTCCATCACGAGCAGCGGCGTGCCCTTCTCGACCACGGCGCCGGGCTCGACCAGCACCGCGATCACCTTGCCCGGCATCGGCGCGGTCAAACGGCCTTCGGCGCCTTCCGCGTCGGCCGCATGCGCGAGCAGGTTCTGCCACTCGAACGCGAGCGCTGCACCGAGGCAGAACACATGAAACGTGTCACCGTCGACGAACACGCGGCCTGTGACGCGCGCGTCGCCGAGCGTCGCGCGGAACTCGTGCGCGCCCGTGCCCTGCGACCACGAGAACGCTTCGCGCACGCCATCGTGTTCGAGCGATTGCGCGGCCCCGTCGCGCGCGAACGACACCATGAATGCGTGTTCGTTGCCGCCGCTCGTGTCACTCCCGGCGCCGCCCCGGTAGTCGCTGCTGTCGCCGACAGCGCGCCAGCCCAGCGTCTGCGTGTAGCCGCCGTTCAGACGCCAGTGCGACAGCGCGTCCCATGGCGACGCGCCGTGCGCCGTGCCGCCCTCGCGCGTGAGCAACGCGGCGCACGCGAGCGCGAGCGCTTCCTTGAAGGGCTTTTTGTGCGGCGCGAACAGCGCGTCGTGATGCCGCTCGATCAAACCGGTATCGAGATCGCCGCTGGCAAAGGGCGCGCTCGCGACGATGCGTTGCAGGAACTCGACGTTGGTATGCGGTCCGACCACCTCGCACGCATGCAGCGCACGGCTTAAGCGCGCGAGCGCTTCTTCGCGGGTGGCGCCGTGCACGATCAGCTTGGCGATCATCGGGTCGTAGAACGGCGTGATGGTGTCGCCTTCGCGCACACCGCTGTCGATGCGCACCGGCGCCTTGCGGCCCGGCTCACCGAGACCGGCGGCATCGATGGCGAACTCAACGCCTTCGGGCATACGCAGATGCTTGAGCGTACCCGTCGAGGGCAGGAAGCCGCGCGCCGGATGCTCCGCATAGATGCGCGCCTCGATTGCGTGACCGTCGAGCTTTAACTGCTGCTGGGTGAGCGGCAGCGGTTCATCGGCGGCGACGCGCAATTGCCACGCCACGAGGTCCTGGCCGGTCACCATCTCCGTGACCGGATGCTCGACCTGCAAGCGCGTGTTCATCTCCATGAAGTAGAACTCGCCGCTTCCGGTCATGATGAACTCGACCGTGCCGGCGCCGACGTAGTTCACCGCGCGCGCGGCGGCCACCGCCGCTTCGCCCATTGCGCGCTTGATCTCGGCACTCAGCCCCGGCGCCGGGGCTTCTTCGAGCACCTTCTGGTGACGCCGCTGCACCGAGCAATCGCGGTCGAACAAATACACTGCGCCACCGTGACGGTCCGCGAATACCTGAACTTCCACGTGACGCGGCCGCGTCAGATACTTTTCGATCAGCACGCGGTCGTTGCCGAAGCTGCTCGCCGCCTCGCGCTTGCACGAGGCGAGCGCGGCCGCGAAGTCCTCGCTGCGTTCAACCACCCGCATGCCCTTGCCGCCGCCACCCGCGCTGGCCTTGAGCAGCACCGGGTAGCCAATTGCATCGGCCTCGCGATGCAGCAGGTGCGGGTCCTGGTCGTCGCCGTGATAGCCGGGCACGAGCGGCACCGCGGCGGCCTGCATCAGCGCTTTCGCAGCGGCCTTCGAGCCCATCGCGGCGATCGCCGGGACCGGCGGTCCGATAAACACAATGCCGGCCGCCTCGCACGCCTTCGCGAATTCTTCGTTCTCCGACAGGAAGCCGTAGCCCGGATGCACCGCCTGCGCGCCGGTGGCGCGCGCGGCTTCGATGATGCGCCCAACCCGCAGATAACTTTCCGCCGCCGTCGAGCCGCCGATGTGCACTGCCTCGTCGCACGCGGCCACGTGTTTGGCGTTGGCGTCCGCGTCGGAATAGACGGCCACGCTCGCGATGCCGAGCCGCTTGCAGGTCGCCGCAACGCGGCATGCAATTTCACCACGGTTGGCAATGAGGATCTTGTTGAACATGAGTGTCTCGGTGAGGTGTGCTGTTCGGCGTGGTTATTCTGATCGAGGCGCTGCGCGCCGCGCAAATGAACGCGGCACGCGCGTCAGTTGCGCCAGGCCGGCGTGCGTTTTTCGAGGAACGACGCCACGCCTTCGCGCCCTTCGGCGCCCGCGCGCGTGCGCGCGATGCGCGCCGCCGTGTCTTCGATCAGTGCATCGGTCAGCTCGCGGCCAGCGATGTCCTGCACAAGCTGCTTGCACGCGCGCACCGCTTGCGGGCCGTTCGCGCAGAGCGTTTGAGCAAGTTGTTCGACCGTGGCGTCAAGCTGCTGCGCCTCGACCGCTTCGCTGACGAAGCCCAGGCGCAGCGCAGTCGCGCAATCGAATGCTTCGGCGGTGGTGAAATAGCGGCGCGACGCCTGCTCGCCCAATGCGCGGATCACGTACGGCGCGATGGTCGCCGGAATCAGTCCGAGCCGCGCCTCGGACAGGCAAAAGCGCGCGCTCTGCACGGCCACCACGATGTCGCACGCCGCGAGCAAGCCCATGCCCCCCGCGTATGCGTCACCGTTCACGCGCGCGATCACCGGCTTGTTGCAGCGATACACCGACGACAGCATGTTCGCCAGCAACATCGCGTCGGCGCGGTTCTCGTCGTCCGAGTAACCCGCCATTTTTTTCATCCAGTTCAGATCGGCGCCCGCGCAGAACGCCTTGCCGTTCGCGGCGAGCACCACCGCGCGCACGTCGTCGCGCGCATTGAGCGCCGTGAACGCCGAAGTCACTTCCGCGATCATCGTTTCGTTGAACGCATTGCGCACGTCGGGCCGATTCAGCGTGACCGTGGCCACCTGACCGGCGATTTCCAGATTCAGTGTTTGGTATTGCATAAGTCGCAGCTCCCGCGCCTCGTCGCGCATCGTCACATTCTGAACACGCCGAAACGCGTGTCTTCAAGCGGCGCGTTCATGCTCGCCGAGAGGCCCAGACCGAGCACGTCGCGCGTTTGCGCCGGGTCGATCACGCCGTCGTCCCACAAACGCGCGCTCGCGTAGTACGGGTGGCCCTGATGTTCGTACTGGTCGCGGATCGGCTGCTTGAACGCCTCTTCTTCTTCGGCGCTCCACGAGCCGCCCTTGCCTTCGATGCCGTCGCGCTTGACCGTGGCCAGCACCGAGGCCGCCTGCTCGCCGCCCATCACCGAAATGCGCGCGTTGGGCCACATCCACAAAAAACGCGGCGAATACGCGCGGCCGCACATGCCATAGTTGCCCGCGCCGAACGAGCCGCCGATGATCACCGTAAACTTGGGCACTCTGGCAGTGGCCACCGCCGTCACCATCTTCGCTCCGTTGCGGGCGATACCTTCGTTCTCGTACTTGCGGCCCACCATGAAGCCGGTGATGTTCTGCAGGAACACGAGCGGGATCTTGCGCTGGCAGCACAGCTCGATGAAGTGTGCGCCTTTGAGCGCCGACTCCGAAAACAGAATGCCATTGTTCGCGATGATGCCCACCGGATGCCCCCAAATGTGCGCGAAGCCGGTGACGAGCGTCGTGCCATAGCGCGCCTTGAATTCGTCGAAAGCGGAATCGTCGACGATGCGCGCGATCACCTCGCGGATATCGAACGGCTTGCGGGTGTCGGCGGGAATCACGCCGTACATGCTGCGCACGTCATAGCGCGGCGGCTTGGGCTCCTGCAATGCGAGCGGCGTGTCCTTCCTTCTATTCAGATTGCCGACGATGCTGCGTGCGATCGCCAGCGCATGCGCGTCGTTTTGCGCGAGATGATCGACCACGCCGGACAGACGCGTATGCACGTCGCCGCCGCCGAGGTCTTCCGCGCTGACCACTTCGCCGGTCGCGGCTTTCACGAGCGGCGGACCGCCTAGAAAAATGGTCCCTTGATTCTTCACGATGATCGACTCGTCGCTCATCGCCGGCACATAGGCGCCGCCCGCCGTACACGAGCCCATCACGACGGCGATCTGCGCAATGCCTGCCGCCGACAGATTCGCCTGGTTGTAGAAGATGCGGCCGAAGTGATCGCGATCGGGGAACACGTCGTCCTGATTCGGCAGATTCGCGCCGCCCGAGTCGACCAGATACACGCACGGCAAACGATTCTCCGCGGCGATCTCCTGGGCCCGCACGTGCTTTTTCACGGTGACCGGATAGTAAGTGCCGCCCTTGACCGTCGCGTCGTTGCACACGATCACGCACTCATGCCCGGCGATCCGGCCGATGCCGGTGATCACGCCCGCGCCCGGCGCGTCGTTGTGATACATGTTGTATGCGGCGAGTTGCGAGAACTCGAGAAACGGCGTGCCTGGATCGAGCAGTTTCTCGATACGCTCGCGCGGCAACAGTTTGCCCCGGCCGGTATGTTTGTCGCGCGCCGCCTGGCCGCCGCCCAGCGCGAGCTTCTGGACTTTCGCGCGCAGATCGGCGACCAGCGCTTCGAGCGCTGCCGCGTTGGCGCGAAAGTCGTCCGAGCGCGGGTTCAGCTTTGATTCAATTATCGGCATTCGTGCTTCCTCCTGTCGATGCCAGTTAGCGCTTTAGCGCTTACTGGCATCCCATGCTTCGCGGTCGATGCGAGTTGGCGCTTTAGCGCTTACTCCGATCCCATGCAACGCGGTCGATGCGAGTTAGCGCTTTAGCGCTTACTGGCATCCCATGCAACCTTCTGCCGCTTCTTCCAGACGCCGGCGCCCGACGCGCCCGACGCGGCCGCCCCCGGTCACCTCAAAGCGTTTCGGCAAACAACTCCCGACCGATCAGCATGCGACGAATTTCGCTCGTGCCCGCACCGATTTCATAAAGCTTCGCGTCGCGCCACAACCGCCCGACCGGATACTCGTTGATATAACCATTGCCACCGAGAATCTGAATCGCTTCGCCGGCCATCCACGTAGCCTTTTCCGCGGTATAAAGGATCACGCCCGCGCAATCCTTGCGCACCTGTCGCACGTGATCGTTGCCGAGCGTATCGAGTTGACGGCCCACCGCGTACAGATACGCGCGGCATGCCTGCAGCGTGGTGTACAGATCCGCCACCTTGCCCTGAATGAGCTGAAACTCGCCGATCGACTGCCCGAACTGCTTGCGGTCGTGGATATACGGCACGACCGCGTCCATCACCGCGACCATGATGCCGGTTGGTCCGCCCGCGAGCACTGCGCGTTCGTAGTCGAGGCCGCTCATCAGCACTTTCACGCCACCGTTCAATTGGCCGAGAATGTTCTCTTCCGGCACTTCGACGTTTTCGAACACCAGCTCACCCGTATGCGAGCCACGCATGCCGAGCTTGTCGAGCTTTTGCGCAACCGAAAAACCCTTCATGCCCTTCTCGACGATAAACGCCGTAATGCCGCGCGAATTCGCTTCAGGGTCGGTCTTCGCATAGACGACGAGCGTGTCGCAATCCGGACCGTTGGTGATCCACATCTTCGTGCCATTGAGCACATACCGGTCGCCCTTCTTCTCGGCGCGCAGCTTCATGCTGACGACATCCGAGCCCGCGTTCGGCTCGCTCATGGCGAGTGCGCCGACATGTTCGCCGGACACCAGCTTCGGCAGATATCGATGCTTTTGCGCGTCGGTGCCGTTGCGATGAATCTGGTTCACGCACAGGTTCGAATGCGCGCCGTACGACAACCCGACCGACGCGGACGCGCGCGAGATTTCTTCCATCGCGATCATATGCGCGGTGTAGCCCATGTTCGCGCCGCCGTATTCCTCGGAGACCGTCATGCCGAGCACGCCGAGGTCGCCGAACTTGCGCCACAGGTCCATCGGGAATTGGTCGGTACGGTCGATTTCCGCGGCACGCGGGGCAATTTCCTTGGCGGCGAATCCCCCGATGCTGTCACGCAGCATTTCGATTTCTTCGCCGAGCGGGAACTGCAAACCGGGCAGATTGCGCATTGCTGTGTCTCCAGAGTTCGTTGACGGCCGGTCGGCTTCGTGGGCCTCGGCAGGTCCGCGCGGGTGGTGGCGTCGTCCCGGTGGCGGTTTATACCGCCGCCGCGCTCCACCACGCGCGAGAAGTTTCAACGCGCATTTCACGCCAGATTGACGTATGCGTCAATAGGTATTTTTGAGTGTTACTCAGAAAGCGTTCAAAACTCCTCCCGACGCAGCTTTGCGGTTAAAATCGCGGTGATCAGCGCTATCTGGCCGATTGGGCTTGCTTGACGCGCTCCAGCCGCGCCACAAAACTGAACTCTACTCATATGACGGTTGCCGTGAAGGCCGAGTTACCCGCGTCGCGCCGCCAGCCAGCCGGGCGCAAATCGCAGCAACGCGTGAAGGAAATTCTTCAGGCGGGGCGCGACGTTTTCTCCGAGAAAGGCTACGAGCGCGCGACCACCGCCGAAATCGCGCAGCGCCTGGGCATTTCGGAGGCGACCGTATTCAGCTATTTCCGCGGCAAGCGCGAGCTATGCGCGCGCGTGATCGGCGACTGGTACGACGAGATCATCGGCGCAATCGAGGCGGGCTTGCCGCGCGACGGCAGCGTGCGCCAGCAGTTCGCCTTCATCGTGCGTACACACTTGCGTCTGATGCTGGTGAACGGCACCGATCTCTGCGCGCTGGTATTGTCCGAGGGACGCGCGCGTCATCACGAATTGAGCGAGGCGTTGACCGAGTTGCAGCGCAGCTATACCGCGCCGTTGATGCGCGTGTTGGCGCAAGGCCAGCAGAGCGGACAGATTCGCACCGACATGCCGCTGCGTCTATTGCGCTCGATGGTGTTCGGGCCGATGGAGCATGTGCTGTGGGACGCCACGCTGACGAAGCGGCGCATCGACATCGACGCCACCGCCGATCAGTTGATCGACGTGCTGTGGACCGCGCTCACGCCGCCGGACCTGGCGGTGAACGCGCTGCAGCGGTTCAGGGTGGAAGTGGCCGAGGCCAACCGGCGTTTCGAAGAAGCTGCGCGTCGCGCGCCGGGTGCGACGCGCGACGCGTAGCGAGCCATGTTGCACGCTGAGCCGCCAGCACGATTTCCAGCCTCTGTCGCGCGGCCGAAAAAAAGCTAATCTACCAGTTCCCCTGGCTCCTGCCAGAAAGCGAATCCACGGCAATGAAATGCGCCGGGTTGATATTGCGTCTCACCGTTACGTGCCTGGTTGTGTTAGTAGGAGTTGCCATCGTCCAGGATCGTTTTATCTACTTCCCTGAGAAGGCTGCAACCGAGGACCTCGTCTCCAGCGGACTTCGCGCCTGGCCGACACCGGAGACGTTTCGAGGCCTCGTGGCCGAGCCCGCCGGATCGGTGCGCGCCACCGTCATCGTCTTTCATGGCAATGCGGGGCATGCCGGACACCGTTCGTTCTACGCCGCAGCGCTCACGCGACTCGGGCTGCGCGTGATCCTCGCCGAATATCCAGGCTACGGACCGCGCGACGGCGTGCCGGGCGAAGACAGTCTGGTCGCTGATGCCCAACAGACCATCGCGCTCGCGCATCGGCTCTATGGCGCGCCGCTGCTCGTGATCGGCGAATCGCTCGGGGCCGCAGTGGCGGCCGCGGCCGGCTCGCGTGAACGCGATCAGACCGCCGGCTTGCTGCTTATCACGCCATGGGATCGGCTCGAGCATGTCGCCGCTTATCACTATCCGTGGTTGCCCGTGAAGTGGCTGCTGCGTGACAGATACGACAGCGCGGCTCACCTGGCGTCGTTCGGCCGCCCTGTGCTCGTCGTGGTTGCGGAGCGCGACAGCATCGTCCCGCCGCGCTTCGGCGAAGCGCTCTACAACTCGCTCGCCGAACCGAGACAACTGCTCGTGGTGAAGGCGGCAGAACATAACGACTGGATGGGCCGCGTCGACGAAACCTGGTGGCGGAAGGCGATCGGCTTCCTGCTCGCGCCTTCGCATTGAACTATGGATCGCGCTGCGTCAGTGTTCCCTCGGGCTAGATCTCCACGCGCGCGCCGACTTCGATCACACGGTTGGCCGGCAGCTTGAAGAAGGCAGCGACATTACCGACGTTATGCAGCATCACCGCGAAAAGCCGTTCGCGCCATAGCGCCATCTGGTGTCCAGGCTTCGGCACGAGTGCTGCGCGGCTCAGGAACCACGACGTCTCTAACGGCTCGAACGCGAGCCCTGCCGGCTTGCACATTGCAAGCGTCCGCGGCAGATCGACTTCATCCTTGAACCCGTAGCTCATCGTCAACTGGTAACAGCCGGGGCATAGCGGATGAATCATCACACGCTCGCTGTCGGGCACCCACGGCACCTCCTTCGTGACCACGGTCAGGAATACCACGCGTTCATGCAACACCCGGTTGTGGAGCAGGTTATTGACGAGCGCATGTGGCACAGCATCCGGGTGCGGCGTCAAAAAGATCGCAGTACCGCCCACACGCACCGGCGAGCGCTCGAGCAACGATGTCAGGTAAGGTTTGAGCGGCGTCTTGCCGGCGCGCACGCGTGCTTCGGCGGCCATCATTTCCCAGCCGCGGCCCCACGTCGCCATAATAGTGAACACCACCGCGCCGATCGCGAGCGGGAACCAGCCGCCCTCGACAATCTTCAGGAGGTTCGCGGAGAAGAACATCGCGTCGATAATGAAAAAGAACACCGTCGCGAATACGCAGAGCAGCCAGTTGTAATGCCATGCGTACCTGACCACGAAGAAAGTCAGAAACGTCGTAATCAGCATCGTGCCAGTGACGGCGATGCCGTATGCGGAGCCGAGCGCTGTCGACGAGCGAAAGCCGAGCACCGCGGCGATCACGGCGGCGAGCAGTGTCCAGTTGATGCCGGGCACGTAGATCTGGCCGATTTCCTGCTCCGACGTGTGGACGACGTTCATCCGCGGCAAAAAGGAGAGCTGCATTGCCTGCTTGGTCATCGAGTAAGTGCCGGAGATCACGGCCTGCGAGGCGATGACGGTCGAGACCGTTGCGAGCACGATCATCGGGAACACGGCCCATTGCGGGAAAAGCCGATAGAACGGGTTTGACAGCGCGCCTGGATTGACGAGCAGAAGCGCCCCTTGACCGAAGTAATTGAGCACGAGCGAAGGCAACACGACGGCGAACCATGTGACGCGAATCGGCCGCTTGCCGAAATGGCCCATGTCCGCGTAGAGCGCTTCGGCGCCTGTCAGCGACAACACCACGGCGCCGAGCGCGATGAACGCAAGCGAGCGGTGATGCATGCAAAAGCCGAGCCCTTGCAACGGATTGAGCGCGACCAGAATGACCGGCGCCCTGGCAATATTAACGAGCCCCACCAGGCCGATCACGACGAACCAGACCACCATGACCGGCCCGAAGACCGCGCCGATGCCGCTCGTGCCGCGCTTCTGCATGACGAAGAGCGCGATGAGCGCCGCCAGCGTCACCGGAATCACGTAGGTTTTCAGCGCCGGCGCCGCAACCTCCAGGCCTTCGACGGCGCTTAGCACCGAGATCGCCGGCGTGATCACGCTATCGCCGAAAAAGAGCGCGGCGCCCATCACGCCGACGACGAGCAGCGTACGGTGCAGCCGCGGCCGCGTCGCGACCGACGAAGCGGCGAGTGCGAGCAGCGCCATGATGCCGCCCTCGCCGTGGTTGCTCGCGCGCAGGATCAGCACCACGTACTTGAGCGAGACAATCACCATCAGCGACCAGAAGATCAACGAGACGATGCCGACGATATTGAATGCGTTAAGCGGCAGCCCATTGTCCGGAGCAAACACAGTCGACAGTGTGTACAGCGGACTGGTGCCGATGTCGCCATAGACGATGCCGAGCGCGGCAAGCGAGAGTGCCGGGAGGGCCGGCCGGTGCCGATCGGGCTCACCAAGCCGGTGGGCACCGGGCGTGGGGGATACGGAATGTCCCATGTCTCGCTCCTGGTTCTGTGGCGCGTCAGCGCAACGGCCGCGTGGGCCGCCGTGCCGCTGCGCGCCGTCGTTCATTGCTGTGTCAGGGCGCGATCAGGTGCCGCCTGAGTTGCCCGTCGATCGCGGCTTTGGGCGTTACGGTTAGAGGAAGTATAGGAACTGCCCGCCAAAACGCCGCGCGCGCGGTCTGCTGGCGCTCATCGCTCGAGGCAAATCGGGCCGCATTCAATCATTCGACGGATACCAGTTCGACGCGAGCCGGATTGGCGGCCGCCTGGAGCGCACCGAGACAGCGGATGATGAGCCGTCTGATGCCGCCGATGCAACAGCATCCCAACACGCGGGCAAGGCTAATGCGCCATCTGCAGATCCGCTATCGTCGCCGCCAGAAAACGCGCCGCCTCACCGCCCGTGACGACCCGATGGTCGAATGTCAAACTCAGCGGCAAGATCCGATGCACGGCGGGAACGCCCGCTGCCGCCACGACCTGCTCGTGAATGCGGCCGGCGCCGAGAATCGCGACAGTGGGCGGCACAACAATAGGCGCCGCATATTTACCGGCGATCATGCCGAAGTTCGATAGCGTGATGGTATTGCCGCGCAGTTTTTCCGGTGGAATCCGGCGTGCGCGGATGTCGGCTCGCATCCGGTCGAGCCCGCCGCGCAGATCCGCTGCATCGCGATGCGCGACGTCGCGCAACACCGGCACGAACAGGCCATCCGGCAGATCGACGGCAATACCGAGATCGATCTTCTCCAACACGTGGCGCCGCCCCGTGTGTCCTTCGAACCATGCATTGAGCCCCGGTTCGGCGCGGCATCCGGCCACCAGCGCACGGATCAGCCGGATCGTGACATCAGTATGCGGCGGCCATGCATCAATGTCGGCGTCGTCGATGACGGTCGCCGCCGCCACTTCGCTCTGCGCGCGCGCCATGTTCTGCGCCATCGCGCGCCGCACGCCACGCAGCACTTCGGGCGGACCGAGCTCGGCAAGGACCTTCGCGACGCGCTGCACGTCAGCCGCCGTGACGACACCGTCCGGCCCCGATGGCGTCACCATCGCCAGATCGATATCCAGCTTGCGCGCGAGCGCTCGCGCCGCGGGGATCGCCTTGATCACGCCGACACCCGCACCGATGCCGCCGCCAGGCGCCGGCGGCGCTTCCGGCACCACATGCTGGCCGACTTCCACGTGGCCGACCACGGTGCCGGCATCGGCTTCGTCCCCCTCTCCTTCGAATGCGGCGAGCGGCGCGCCCAGATGCACGACGTCGCCCGGCTGGCCGAACAGCTTCGCGATACGGCCGGATTGAGGCGATGGAATCTCGACGATCGCTTTCGCCGTTTCGACCGACAACAACGGTTGATCCGCGCGAACCTCCTCGCCGCTGCGCACGTGCCACTCGACGATCTCCGCTTCCTGCAGGCCTTCTCCGAGATCGGGCAGTTTGAATACTTTCATGGCTTCAGGAGGCCTCCAGAGTCTGCCTGGCCGCGGCGACGATACGCTCCGTGCCCGGCATATATTGATTCTCGAGTCTGTACAGCGGCACCACCACGTCATATCCGGTGACGCGCTGCACCGGCGCGAGCAGCGAATACAGTCCGCGCTCCGCGATATTGGCGGCAATTTCCGCGCCGAGCCCTCCGGCGCGCGAGCCTTCGTGCACGATCACACAGCGTCCGGTTTTCGCCACCGACGCGAGAATGGTGTTCATGTCGAGCGGTTTGAGCGTCGCCACGTCGATCACCTCGGCCATCACCCCTTCCTGCGCAAGCAGATCGGCTTGCGGCCTGCACGTCCTGCAATGCTCCGCCCCAACTCACGATCGTGAGGTCCGAGCCAACCCGCAACGTCAAGCAACTGTCGAGCGGCAGCGCTTCGCCGTTATCTTCCACTAGTTGCCTGAAGAGCCGGTAGAGCCGCGTCGGCTCGAAGAAGATCACGGGGTCCGGGTCGCGAATCGACGCGAGCAGCAAACCATACGCGCGCGCAGGAGACGACGGTGTCACCACACGCAGTCCGGGTATGTGGGCGAACAATGCTTCAGGGCTTTCGGAATGATGCTCCGGCGCGTGAATCCCTGCGCCGCAGGGCGCACGGATCACGAGCGGGCACGTCAGCCGTCCGCGGGTTCGATGCCGCAGCCGCGACGCGTGATTCAGAACATGATCGATGGCCGGATAGATGAATCCGCTGAACTGGATTTCCGCGACCGGCTTTAGGCCCATCGCCGCCATGCCGATCGCAGTGCCGGCGATCCCGGTTTCCGCCAAAGGCGTATCGATCACCCGCTGCGCACCGAATCGCGCCTGCAGCCCGATCGTCGCGCGGAACACGCCGCCGTTCACGCCGATATCCTCGCCGAGCAGCACGACGGCCGGATCGTGCGCCAGTTCATAGGCGAGCGCCTGATTCAGCGCTTCGACCATGTTCAGATCAGCCATGGCGGTTCCCGCCAGGCGGCGCAAATCGCTGCGCCATCGCCAGTTGCTCACGCATCGCCAGCGGCAAGCTTTCGTACAGATGATCGAACATGGCGGAGGTGTCCGGCGGCGGTATCGCCAGATATGCGTCGACGGCCTGCTCGACCTCTGCAAGACACGCGCGGCCCAGCTGCTCGTCCTGTGCCTTGTCCCAGAGGTTCGCGCGCATCAGGTAAGTTCGCAAGCGCAGCAACGGTTCGTACGCCCATTGCTTGCTGATGAGCTCGGCGTCGCGATAGCGTGTCGCGTCGTCGGCTGTCGTGTGATCGCCGAGGCGATAGCTGAGTGCTTCGATCAGCGTCGGGCCATCGCCGCGGCGAGCCTTGGCGAGCGCCGCGTGGACCACCTGGTGCACCGCGATGACATCGTTGCCGTCGACCTGCAGCCCGTCGATTCCCGCAGCGATTGCTTTTTGCGCGAGCGTTTGAGCAGCGCTCTGGCGGTTGCGTGGCACGGAGATCGCCCACTGGTTGTTATTGACGACGAGGACAAGCGGAGCCCGCCAGACACCGGCCATGTTCATGGCTTCGTAGAAATCGCCTTTGGACGTGCCGCCGTCGCCGACTATCGCCACCGCGACGCGCGGTTCATGCCGCAACTGGAACGCGTACGCCGCGCCGGCGGCATGACATACCTGCGTGCCGATCGGCACGCAGTTCGGGAAATCGTGGCGGGGCCCGCTGAAATCGCTGCCGCGTTCGTCGCCGCCCCAATACAGCAGACTTTCCGTCATCGTGACGCCGCGCAGCAATTGCGCGGCGTGATCGCGATACGAAGGAAACAGCACGTCGTCAGGCTGCATTGCGCTGGCCACGCCGACACCGATCGCCTCCTGGCCGACTGACGACGCGAAGGTGCCGAGCTTGCCGGTACGCTGCAGCGCAACCGCCTTCGTGTCGAACGCTCGTGTCAGCACCATCGCGCGGTAGAGCGGAATCAGTGCCGTCGGGTCCCGTGCAAACGCAGGCAACGGCTGAGCAGGCTCACCGTCGGGGCCAAGGTACTGCGTGTAGCCGATATGAAAACTGGCAGCCGTGGTCATGACCGCCCTCCATATTCATTCAGATATCGTATCCGTGCGGGAGTTCACGCGCATGAGCGCTACCGCACGAACACCGCTGCCCCGGGCAGTCATACCGCAGCGCGTGCGACCCCGCTTGTGGACAATATCGGCGTGCACGACAGGCTACTTGGCTCGCCTCGTGATTCAGAGGCGGCAGCTTAGGCGGGCAGAAAAACTGAACCTAATGCACGATTGTCGCGTTGCACCATTGGAGGAGGGGCGCGCGCCATCCATCGAGTTGGCGCCGTGTGGGTATTGCGGCTCCGCGTATGCCTGCCACGACCGATACCGGTACCGATACACGAGAAGCGCCTCGCACAGCCGCTTTTGTTCGCGCGCAACTTATGTCACGATAAAAGCCTCGATTCGATGTCCGTCATGACTCGCACAATGCGCGCACCGACGAACGGCTGCAGTCGCGGACAAGGTACGAAGCGTGGCGATGAACGACTTCAACGTGCCGGACACCACCTCAAGAGCTTCGAAACAGGCGGCTTGGACTTCGGCCCCGCGTCGTCTGTTGGCCCTCCTGTTCATCGCGCTGATCTTTCCACCGGGACGAGCATCCACTGTTGCTGCCGAGGAGCGCGCCATGACTCTCACGCTGACGTCGTCAGTCTTTCAACAGAACGGGGAGATTCCCCGACACCATACCTGCCAGGGCGCCGATGTTTCCCCGCCGCTCGCGTGGTCCGGCGTGCCCTCGAACGCAAAAAGCCTGGCGCTGATCGTCGACGACCCTGATGCGCCGGACCCGGCCGCACCGAAAATGACCTGGGTACATTGGGTGCTTTACAACATCCCGCCGACGACAACCGGCCTATCCGAGGGGGCTGCTGCGGGCCGATTGCCGCCCGGCACGCTGGAAGGCACCAATGACTTCGGACGCGCTGCTTACGGGGGCCCGTGCCCGCCAGTGGGACGCCACCGCTATTTCCATAAGCTGTATGCGCTCGACACCGCGCTGCCCGATCTGAAAAGCCCGAGCAAGGCGACGCTCGAAAAGGCCATGCAGGGGCACGTACTGGCGCACGCCGAACTGATCGGCACCTATCAGAAGCGGTGAGCGAAAGCGTTGTTGCATAACTACGTGTGCAAACAAGCGCGAAGCCGGATTGGGAGAGGGGCAGCGCTCGCGGCCCGACCCCTCCGTTTCCCGACGAACCACGTGTGCCGGTGTCCAACCAGGTATCAATATGATCCCCGTCGCGATCACCATCGGTACCCAGGGTAGCGCGGGGGCGTAAGCTCAACGCCGGGCGCTACCCCACTGGCACCAGTCGCGACGGTAATCCAGCCGTGCAAACAGTTTCCGGCGCGTTTGCTCCCGGTGATAGTGAGCGGCGACGAACGCTGTTGCCGTCACCAGCACGAATGACCCTACGACGATTGCCACTGCTTCACTCATCGGAACCTCCATTGCTGATGTCTCGGGGTTCACTGCAGGTGCTGCCCTCCGTTGATCGCAATGTTGGCGCCGGTCACGAAGCCCGCTTCGCGCGAGCACAGGTACAACACGAGTGCGGCAACTTCGTCCGGCTGCCCTAGCCGGCCGACCGGAATCTGCGGAATGATCTTCGTCTCGCGGATGTCCTCGGGAACCGCCATCACCATCTTCGTCGCGATATAGCCGGGCGAGATCGTATTGACAGTGACGCCCTTTTTCGCGACCTCGAGTGCCAGCGATTTCGTGAATCCATGCATGCCGGCTTTTGCCGCCGCATAGTTGGTCTGGCCGAAGCCACCCTTGGAGCCGATGATCGACGAGATGTTGATGATGCGGCCCCAGCCGCGCTCGACCATGCTCTCGCACACCGGCTTGGTCATGTTGAACACCGAATCGAGGTTGGTCCGGATAACCGCGTCCCAATTGACCTTGTCCAGTTTTTTGAAGCTCGCGTCGCGCGTGATGCCGGCGTTGTTGATCAGGATGTCGACCGGTCCGACTTCAGCTTTGATCCGCGCCATGCATTTATCGCACGAGTCGTAGTCGGCGACGTCGACTGCGTACGCACGGAACTGTCGTCCGTCGGCTTCCATGCGTGCGTGCCACTCGTTCGCACCGGTGTTTCCGGACGAATAGGTGACTACGACCGAATAACCGGCGTCATGCAACTTGATGCTGATCGCCTCGCCCAATCCACCCATCCCACCCGTTACTACCGCAATCTGCTGTGCCATCGAATCGTCCTCACAAATACCGGCGGCGTGCTCGTCCGGAGCCACACCGCCTTCAGTCAAAAACTGCGATGCCTTGAAATGCCGGATTTTTTCCTAAGTAAATAACAGGACTCCTACATACAGATTGAAACCGATAACGCGGGCGTCGCTGCCCGCGTGAGCCTTAGTGCTTCGAGCTCGCGACTACCGAAGCCGACTCGGCGGCACTTCGTTTGACGGCCTTGGACGCTGAGACCGTAACGACTTCGAGATTGGTCTCGGCCATCTCCACGGCCTGCTGACCCGTCTTCTGCAGCGATTCGCACAGCGCGGTGGTGGCGCTGATCGCGGACTTCCATGCGGCGATCGCCGCTTCGGAACCCGCCGGAGCACTCTTGGCCGCTTCTTCGATGAATTCCTGCACGCGTGCGTTATACCGTTCACACTGCGTCTGTGCCAGTTGCGCGACCTCAGCCTGCGTGGTTGACGCGATGTCGAAGAGTTGACGGCCGTATGACAGTGATTTCTCCGCGAAAGGCGCGGTGAAACCAGCTTGCAGCGTGATCCACTGCTGCGGGTCCGTTGTACCAGGCGCCTTTGTCAGGCTCTCCTGCGACTCCGCCAGCGTGGACTTGATGACCTGCAGGTTCAGTGCGAACAGTTTTTCGACGCCTTCAAAGACCTTGCCGGTCAATGCAAACAATGCGTCGAGGCCGACTTTCTGCGTCGCGGCGATTTGCTCGGGACTCGATAGAGCCATTATTGAAATTCCTCACGATTGAGTCCGCCGCGCGAAACCCCGCTCGATCGGATGTAGCACGGCGAATGGCAATGATGGATAGACCGAAGCGCAAGCACGCCTGTCAGGCAGCATACGTCGCGAATACTTCGGAAGGTCGTTACAGCAAGAGGCACTGGACATTGAAGTCCAGCACAAGCTACTTCGTTTATTTTTTTATTTGGCGCGCTCGCCGCGTGATACAGCGGCACACGCGGGAATTCCCTTAACGCCTACGCGCGACGGCCTTGAGAATGGAAGCGCCTTCGCTTGTGACACGAGGACGTGGGTGGCCCGACGCCAACCTTTCGAGCGATATGAGTTGACGCTCCAGCAGTGTGTCGAGTTCGGCGCGACCCAGTTCGATCTGATCTGGCGCGTCCTTAATCAGCATGAGGGTGGCGAATTCATGGGGACTCAGCATATCGTCTCCTCGATTTAGTTTGCGCCGCGCAAGCATTAATTACCCACTCCGCGACGGACTGGCAGCAAATATTTCCTTGCGTATGAAAGTCAAACTGCAGGAAACCTTACAAAGACGTCATCATAACCTCGGCATTATTAATTGCAATATGCAGCGCACTTTTTTGTTTCGTCTGCTTATTCACTGGCGTCAAAAGGCGCCTCGTTGTCGTTGACATACCGGGAGGAATTCGATGGACGCCTTGATGGGCGGGCCCGCGAGACCTGGACGCATTGGTGATCTCGGGTCCAAGGCCAATTAATGCCACAGCGCGGAGGTATAATTATATGTGAATGCCGTGTTTGCAGGTCAACCGGGCGTGCTTTCTGCGTGGGGCGTGTGTGACCGATACTCGAAATATGCTTATTACCACGCGCGCGAGTCGCTTGTTTCTAATTCAATGAGCATTTATTTGTCCGACTGTCGGGAGCCGTTGCGGGGCACGACTGACCTTTGTGGCGACGCGACCATCGATGAAACGCTCTGAAGTCGTCGTTGCCGCGGCGTCCGTATGGATCAAATCGGCATTAGGGAATACCTTAAGCGCCGTCCACAAAAAGGAAGCAACGCGCCCGTTTTTCACGATCGTCGTTTTAATTGGGACCGCACCTTGACCAAGGCTTGCCGCATGGAACGGGGGGCAACCACCGGCAGGACCCGCTCCCGGAAGCGGCCAATGAGGCAATGTCAGCGCGCCGCCCGTGCGTGCTACACCTTGCCGTTCCCTACCGAACTTGCCACCGTCCCCGCACCTGTCAGTGTCGCCGTCGGCGGTTAATCGCTCAGTATCCCTAACGAGTATTTGGCTTGACCTGATACCTGAACTTCGCCGGGAATGCTGCGTTGTCTTTCACATCAGCGTTAGCGCCCGGGGCCCGTTGCGCTGCGGCCTTCAAATCAGCCTGGGTTGAAAGCAATCCGGCGCGAACGTACCACGGCCCCCTGTCCTGCTGTGCATCAGGAATCTGTGCCTCGGCGAGGGTCCGCTGGCCCATCGACTTAAAGCCGTTTCGTTCCCGATTTTTGGGGAATGGAAAGCGTCTGCCGAGCGGGCGCGCGTCCGCTCTCGCGATTTCAGTTTGACTCTGCGATGCAGAAAGCCTTCGTCTTGTGTAACTCGCGACCGCAGCCGCCCCGTGCTCGCGGCCGATGCCTGAGTCCTTGAAACCGCCAAAAGCTTCATTGCCGCATCAAGCCGGTTCGCGCCGATACTTCTGACATCGGTTATCTTTTCTCTCCTCGCTCCTGCTTTTTTCGTTTTTAATTTTTACGACTTGTTGGGTGCCACACTTGGCTCACGCGGGGCTGCGCGCGAAAGTGTGCGGCAGCCTGCGCAACCCAGGCATTCTTGTAACGATAAATCTAAGAGGAAATGCCGAAATGAACGGTTTCGATACGGCGATTCAGACTTTCCTGACGCACATCGCTTTTACCTCGATCATGCTTAACCACGCGATCAGGGTAATTGCGGACCTATATACGTTCAAGGGCTTCGTGCTCGTACCCATTTTGTGGTGGATATGGTTCAAGCCCGGCCAGGACATTGGAACCGTGAAATGGTCATCGCGACGATTGCAAGCGGCCTCATGGCGCTCGCCATCGGCAGGCTTCTCGCCCATTACCTGCCATTTCGGGTACGGCCGATCTACAACCCCGAGCTGCACCTGAACTTTCCACCAGCCGGTCTGCGAGAGGCGGTGCTGCGAACCTGGAGTTCCTTTCCGAGCGACCACGCGATGCTGTGGATGTCGGTCGCGACAGGAATCTTCCTGGTGTGGCGCCGCGTCGGCGTGCTCGCGCTTTTGTACACCGCGATCTTCATATGCCTGCCGCGCATTTACCTCGGCTTGCACTATCCGACCGACATACTCGGGGGGGCGGCGATCGGGATTATCATCGCCCGGGCAATGACTCGCGACCCCGTTAGAACGCGTTTTGCAGCGCCGATTCTGCGATGGATTCACAGATTTCCCGGACCCTCCTATACGTTGGCGTTTCTCTTGTGCTTCGAATTGATCACCCAGTTCGACGAAATCCGACTGCTGGGGCAGTCGCTTTCCAAAGCACTGTGATTGCCCGTGCCCCTCGCCCATTCGCTCCGATCCAGTCTCCGCTACTATTGGCAAAACAGATGTACCGGCAACTTGCAGGTCACGCCTGGATTGTCGCAAGGTATAGCTGTTAACGTCGGCATCGACGCCGCAGCGCCGCAAGGCACATCAGAACGACGAGGAAAACTGGCTATGGCAACGCCCACAAAACCGCGCATCCGGGTTGGCATTGGAGGCTGGACCTATGCGCCCTGGCGCGGCGTCTTTTATCCGCAGGACCTCACGCAAAGCCGCGAACTCGAATACGCGAGCCGCCAGATGTCGACCATCGAAATCAACGGCACGTTCTACGGTTTGCAAAAGCCGGCGAGCTATGAGAAGTGGTATCAGGAAACGCCGGACGATTTCGTCTTCTCTCTGAAGGCGCCGCGCTACGCGACCAACCGAAAAGTGCTTGCCGATGCGGGCGAAACGATCGAACGCTTCTTCTCGAGCGGGGTGCTGCTGCTCAAACAGAAGCTCGGTCCGATCAACTGGCAATTCGCGCCGACCAAGAAATTCGATCATGAGGATTTCGAGGCTTTTCTGAAACTGCTGCCCGCGACCATCGAAGGCCAGAAGCTCAGGCATGCCGTCGAAGTGCGCAACGACACGTTCAAAACGCCGGACTTCATCGCGCTGGCACGCCAGTACAAAGTCGCGGTGGTGCTGGCCGGCGACAGCGAGTATCCGCAAATCGCCGACCTCACCGCGCCGTTCGTGTATATGCGCATCATGGGCACAACCGATAAGCAGGCCATAGGCTATTCGGCCAAAGCGCTCGACGCATGGGCCCACCGCGCGCGCCAACTGGCCGCCGGTGCGACGCCGGACGACCTCGAAACAGCCGCCGAGCCCCCGGCCAAAGCCGCTCCGCGCGACGTCTACCTGTACGTGATCAGCGGCTTCAAGGAACGCAACCCGGCTGCGGCGATGGCGCTAATCGGCAAACTCTGAGTTTGGCGCAATCCCCGGCACCTCTGGCGGATGTCATAATCGCGCCAGCGAATCGGTGCGCACCTGATGCGAATGCTGCGCGCAACGCACAGTGCAGCGGCAACGCCCGCCCGACACCGACCCCACGCAGCGTGCCCTCACCATCGAGGCGACGCCGCCGACCTAACATCACGCCCCGGAGAATATTTTGAGCGCCATCGACAATCCTTTGCACGACCAGGAAGTCGGCTCGGCCGACGCCACCCAGGACACCACGCGCATCGACGACGTGCGGATCGGCGCAGTTCGTCCGCTGATTTCCCCCGCACTGCTGCAAGACGAGTTGCCGGTGCCGCTCGCCGTGCAGACGCTCGTCGAGAAAACGCGTGTGGAAATCGCCGACGTTCTTCATGGCCGCGACGACCGGCTCGTGATGATCGCCGGTCCCTGCTCGATCCACGACCATGACCAGGCAATCGAATACGCCCGCAAACTGAAGACCGCAGCGCATACGTATCAAGACGATCTGCTGATCGTCATGCGCGTTTACTTCGAGAAGCCGCGCACGACGGTCGGCTGGAAAGGCTATATCAACGACCCGCGTCTGGACGGCAGCTTCCGCATCAACGAAGGTCTGCGGCGCGCGCGGCAATTGCTGCTCGACATCAACGGTCTGGGACTGCCAACGGCTACCGAGTTCCTCGATCTGCTCAGTCCGCAATACATCGCCGATCTGATCGCGTGGGGCGCCATTGGCGCGCGCACGACGGAAAGCCAGAGTCATCGGCAACTGGCTTCGGGCTTGAGCTGCCCGATCGGTTTCAAGAACGGCACCGACGGTGGCGTGCAGATTGCCGCCGACGCGATCGTCGCGGCGCGCGCGAGCCACGCCTTCATGGGCATGACGAAAATGGGCATGGCCGCGATCTTCGAAACGCGCGGCAACGACGACGCGCACGTGATCCTGCGCGGCGGCAAGAAGGGGCCGAACTACGACAGCGCGTCAGTGGACGCCACCTGCGCGGCGCTCCGGTCAGCAGGTCTGCGCGAACAGGTGATGATCGACTGCTCGCATGCGAACTCGGGCAAGTCGCATCTACGGCAACTGGAGGTGGTTCAGGATCTGGCCCAGCAACTATCGCAGCGCGAGCGCCGCATTATCGGCGTGATGCTCGAGAGTCATCTGGAAGAAGGCCGCCAGGACTTGAAGGCCGGGGTGCCGTTGCGACACGGCGTGTCCATCACGGATGCCTGCGTGAGCTGGGCGCAAACCGAGCCGGTGCTCGACACCCTGGCCGCCGCAACGCGCAAGCGCCGCGCTCGCTGAGCGCGCTTGACGAGCCGCTACCGCAGTCGGGGCAACCCCCGCCAAGGGGCCACCAAGGTTCAGGCACACGCGCCGCGCCAGCCGCCGATCAATGCAGCCTGCCGGCGTTGGACAGCGCGTGATGCCTCGCGCCCGATGCATGGCTCGCCGCGCGCTTCACGGCGCACGTGGATGCTCCGGCGCGAAGCGCGTTGCATTACGACGCGTTGACGGCTTCCTTGAACGCCTTCCCGGCGGTGAACTTCACCGTCTTGGCAGCCGCGATCTGGATCTCGGCACCCGTCGACGGATTGCGGCCGACGCGGGCTGCGCGCGCGCCGGTCGAGAAAGAACCGAAACCGACCAGTTGCACCGTATCGCCTCCCACCACGGCCTTGGTCACCGCTTCGACGATCGCGTCGATGGTTTGGCCGGTGGCCGCTTTGCTTTCGCCGGTCGCTGCGGCGACTGCATCAATCAGTTCCTGTTTGTTCATAGCACTTCCCGTATGGTAATCATGGAACCGGCGCCACATCTGTCGCGCCGGGACCGACACACTAACGCATAGGCGCGCGTTAGCGCAAACCTTCGGTGTAAGGCTTGTATCACCCGCCCAGAGCCAATTTGACGATTTTTCGTCGCAATCTGCCATGAAAAGCGCGCGCCGACGTGCTTTTGGCGCGGTTCACATGCTTGCATCGCATCACAATCCGTTGCAATTTCAGTGCTTTAGCGGTGATCGACGGTAATCGGACGCCATTCGTCCCACTTTATGTTCGACTGCGACGATGGCTCGTTGGCAGGCACAATGTCAGTAGAAATCGACAATTCGGCAGGAGTAAAAAATTGAAATTTGGCCGTCTTGCAACAGGTGCCGCCCTGCTTGCAGCCCTGTCCGCGGAGGCTCCAATAGCGTTCGCCGACGAGATTGCGGGCTGCGCGATCCTGGTCGGCGCGAGTTCGGCCTCGACATCGCCCGGCGGCTTTCAGATGCGCGACGGCGAACCGGTCGACCTCGTTAGCGGGGCGAAGGTGGTCCACGGCAAGCTGCTGATGTTCAGCGACGGCCCGGTGTTTCACGCCTACTGGCAACCCGACCACAGCCCCGAAAAGTACGTGCTCGCGAATGCCGGCGTGAATACCGTGCGGCTCGTTTCCACGCCGCCGCAAGGCACGCCGGCCGCAAACGGGGCACCCGGTACCGCCGTCCCGCCACAACGCGTACTGTCTTGCCCCGCGCTTTGAGCCGAAGAAAAGTGCAGGGGCCCTGCCGTGCGCAACGCAGCAACGGCCTCCACCCCCGTCTGCCCGGTCGGAGCCTCCCGCTGTCCCCTCCATTGAAACGCTTCTCAAGGTCCCCAATGCGCGGCCGATATATCAGGTTGCGTGCGCACTGCAAACGTGAAAGGAATGCGAATGGTTGGGCTAGCGACGTTAAGGAAAGCACTATCGGTTGCCGAGGGCGACCCGGAACTGGTGCGTTCGCAGGTTCAGGCATCCAGCCACCAGATACCGCTGCTTTATTTCATTCTGATCGTCAACACGACGGCCGTCGCGGTCACGCATTTGCGCAGCGCGCCGGCATGGTTATCTCTCTATGTGCCCGCCGCGCTGTGCGCGCTGTGCCTCGTGCGTTGCGCGCGATGGTGGCGCGTCCGGCATCGTGTGCTGACCTACGACAAAGCGGTGTCCGAAGTGCGCAAGGTAATCTGGATTGCCGGCATTTTCGGCGTCGCGTTCAGCGTGTGGTCGCTTCTGCTGTTTCCTTACGGCAATAGTTTCGAGCAGGCGCAGGTCGCGTTCTACATGGCGACGACGCTGGTAGGCTGCGTATTTTGCCTGATTCATCTGCGTGCGGCCGCACTGCTTCTGCTTTCAATCGTTATCCTAAGCTTTTCGGTTTTCCTCGTTTTCACGGGCTATCCGGTGTTTATCGCGATGGCGGTCGACATGACGCTGGTCGGCATCGCTCTGGCCGTCGTCATTCAGCTTTATTGCCGCACCTTTTCCGATGCGCTGCACGCGCAGCGCCAGCTGCAGGCAAGCCAGCAGAATACCCAGCGCCTCAGTGACGAGAACTTCCGGCTTGCCAGCATCGACAGTCTTACCGACCTGCCCAACCGACGCAGCTTTTTCTCGTCGCTGCGCGCCATGTCGGAGCAGGCGCTCGCCGCGGGCACGGGCTTCAATGTCGGACTGATCGATCTCGACGGCTTCAAACAGGTCAACGATGTCTACGGGCACGCGAGCGGCGATCTCGTATTGCAGGAAGTCGGCTTGCGGCTGCTCGCGCTCGCCGACCCGGGCCTGTTCTTCGCGCGTCTGGGCGGCGACGAATTCGGCGTGATCGTTCAGGACAAACGCACGAACGAGATGCTGCTTGCCGTGGGTCAGCGCATCTGCGAAACGCTTGGGCAGCCGTATCGCGTGGGCGGCAACGTCGCCAAGCTATCGGGCACGATCGGCTGGGCCGCGTTTCCCGAAGCGGGCACGACGGTCGCGCAAGTGTTCGAGCACGCCGATGCCGCGCTGTATTTCGGCAAGGAAAGCCGGCGCGGCTCGCCGGTCATCTTTTCGACCGAACACGAAACGCGCATCCGGCGTTCGAGTCTGCTGACCCAGGAGCTACGCCATGCCGAGCTCGAAGCGGAATTGTTTTTGGAGCTACAACCCATCTACAACCTGCTTACGCACCGCCCGATTGGCCTCGAAGCGCTAGGGCGCTGGCAGAACCCGCGGCTCGGCATGGTCACGCCGGAAGAATTCATTCGGATTGCCGAGCGCAGCGAACTGATTTTGCGCGTCACGGAAGTGCTGCTGTGCAAGGCCCTCAACGAAGCCGCGCGCTGGCCGCCCGAGCTGTTTCTGTCGTTCAACCTGTCCGCGATCGATATCTCCACTTCGGCGCGCGCCCGCCGTCTGATCGACATGGTCGCGACGAGCGGCGTGCCGCCGCATCGCGTGACGTTCGAGATCACGGAGACCGCCGTCACGCGCGATTTTGAACAGGCGCGCCGCTCGCTCGCGATGATCAAGCAAGCTGGCTGTCGCGTATCGCTCGACGACTTCGGTACGGGCTATTCGAGCCTGAGCTACGTGCACCGCCTGCCCTTCGATACGATCAAGATCGACCGCAGCTTCGTGACCGACGTGGACTCGAACAGCGCGTCGAAGAAGATCGTCAAGTCGGTGCTCGACCTGTGCGGGAACCTCGGGCTCGAATGCGTGGTGGAAGGGCTCGAAACGGCGCCGCAAGCCGAGGTCGTCAAGGGGCTCGGCGCGCGCGCCGTGCAGGGCTACCTGTTCAGCCCGCCCATGCGCGCGGACGCCGTGGCCGGCTACCTGCAGGGGGCTTGGGAAGACGCTTTGGCGGGGCAGACGCAGCGGTAAGCTCCCGGCGCCGGCGCAGGTCCGTGCCCATGCGGCGCTTGCCGCATATGCCGCGCCGCCGCAATGCAGCTCGCCGCGAAGCTACGATCCGGCTGTGCAAGGGCCGCTTCAGCGCGGCGTACCCGGGTACTCCAGCTTCGGATACCAGTCGCAGCCACGGCCGCCCGGCGTCATGTCTAGCACGGTCCACAGCGGCATGAGGTCCGGCGCGCCGCGCGGGTCCGATCGCGCCTAGTCCCAATTCCTGCACGTCAACGCGAGCATTCCGGTGCGCACCGATAGCCTCTACCCCATCCACCATGACAAGGTCATGATCGTCGTTGGCGCAGCGGTCCAGACCGGCTCTTTTAATTACAGGCAGGCTGCGGCGTCTCGCAATAGCGAAAATGCGCTCGTGCTCGCCAGATGCATCGCGAGCCGATCCAGTCGACGCTAACCGCGCTGCGTCGTCGCGCAGTTTCTTGAGGGATCGACGACCGAATGGGCGCCACCCGCCGCCAGGGTTTTCCCTCCTTCGCCGCACCAGAAAATATCCTAGTATCAGTGAGTTAAAACTAACTAACTCATCAATTAGTCCGGTTTCCATGGCGCAAGTCACTCGTTCCCGAATGGGTCGCCGTCCTCATCCGCAGGACTTCGACGCCCGCGAACATCTGCTCGATGTCGCGGTGGCGCTGTTCGCCGAGCGCGGTATCGCCAACACGACGGTCGCACAAATCGCGGCGGCGAGCGGCGTGACGTCCGCGATGGTGCACTACTGGTTCCAGACTCGCGAAAAGCTCCTCGACGCGTTGTTCGAGGAAAAGCTCGTCGCCGCGTTCGGCGCGATCTGGGACCCGGTCGATCCCGAACACGGCGAACCGTTCGCGCTGACGCAAGGCATCGTCAAGCGCATGTTCGACGTCACCGAAACCATGCCGTGGCTGCCGTCGCTATGGCTGCGAGAGATCGTCAACGAAGGCGGTCTGCTGCGCGAGCGCGCGTTTGCGCATATCCCCGTGCAAAAGATCGCCGCGTTTGGTCAGAACATCGCGCGCGGCTGCGCATCGGGTCAGCTGAACCCGCAGCTCGAACCGTTGCTGCTGTTCAACTCGGTGCTGGCCCTCGTGATGCTACCGCAGGCAACCGCCAGGATCTGGCAGCACCTGAATCCGCGCACCTCACTCGATCGTGCGGCGCTCGAACGCCACGTCGTCGCGCTGCTCACGCAGGGCATGAGCGCAACCACGGCGGTCAAGACCAGCGCCAAGGCCAGGACCCGGGCGACGTCCACCGCACGCCGCGCGAAAGGAAAGCCGTCATGATTGCGTCCGCCAGTTCATTCGGACGTGTCGCGTTGCTCGCACTGTGCATCGCGGGCGCGAGCTGTTCGCAGCAACCGGCGAACACGTGGCAAGGCTATGTGGAAGGCGAGTTCCTGTACCTCGCGTCTTCGCAGGCGGGACAGTTGACCGAGCTCGCGGTCTCGCGCGGGCAAACCGTCGCGCAGAGCACGCCGCTCTTCGCCCTCGAAGCGCAGAACGAAACCGACGCCGTGGCGCAGGCCAACGAGCAACTGCGCTCGGCCCGCGCCCAGCTTGCCGACCTTGGAACCGGCAAGCGTCCGCCGGAAGTCGATGTGACGCGCGCACAACTCGTACAGGCCGAAGCGGATGCCGCGCGCACAGCTTCCCAGTTCCGCCGCGATCAACAGCAATTCGGCGCGGGCGGCATCGCGCAAAGTCAGCTTGACGACTCGCGCGCGAACGCGCTGTCGAGCGCCGCGCATGTGCGCGAGCTCCAAAGCCAACTCGCCGTGTCGCGTCTGCCTGGGCGAATCGAACAGATTCGCGCGCAGCAGGCGCAAGTCGATGCGGCGCAGGCCCAACTCGGCCAGGCCCAATGGAAGCTCGATCAGAAAAGCGTGCACGCGCCGCACGCGGGCCTCGTGTTCGACACGATGTATCGCAGCGGCGAATGGGTGCCGGCGGGCAGCCCCGTCGTGCGCATGCTGCCGCCGGAGAACGTCAAGGTGCGCTTCTTCGTGCCGCAGGGCGTGGTCGGTTCGCTCGCGCCGGGCCGTCGCGTATCGATTCATTGCGACGGTTGCGCCGCCGATGTGCCGGCCGTCCTCAGCTTCATCTCGGACCAGGCGGAGTACACGCCGCCGGTGATCTTCAGCAACGAAAGCCGCGCGAAGCTCGTGTTCATGGTCGAAGCCAGACCGCAGACCGCCGACGCGCCGAAGCTGCGGCCCGGCCAGCCCGTCACGGTCACGCTGCAATGAGTGCGCCCTCGCCGCCCCCCGCCAACGCCAGCGACCCCGTGTACGCGATCGACGTGCACGGGCTGAACAAGCATTTCGGCACCAAGCACGTGGTCAACGATGTCACTATGCGCGTGCAGCGCGGCGAGATTTTCGGCTTTCTCGGCCCGAACGGGAGCGGCAAGACCACCTGCATCCGCATGATGTGCGGACTGCTGAGGCCGGACTCCGGCGGCGGCACGTGTCTCGGCTACGACATCGTGCAGGACAGCGCGCAGATCAAGCGGCGCACCGGCTATATGACGCAGCGCTTCTCCTATTGGGAAGATCTGTCGATCCGCGAAAACCTCGACTTCGTCGCGCGCATCTACGAGATGAAGAACCGCCGCGAGGCAGTGGATCGCGCGCTCGAACAGCTTGGCCTGCAAAGCCGTGAGAAGCAACTGGCCGGCGCGCTGTCGGGCGGATGGAAACAGCGTCTCGCGCTGGCCGCGTGCATGCTGCATGAACCGGAACTGCTGCTGCTCGACGAACCGACCGCGGGTGTCGACCCGAGCGCACGCCGCGACTTCTGGGAAGAGTTGCACCGCCTCGCGGCACGCGGCATCTCGGTGCTCGTCAGCACGCACTATATGGACGAAGCGGAACGCTGCCACAAGCTCGCTTATATCGCGTACGGCAAGCTGCTCGCGCAGGGCACGTCCAACGAGGTCATCGACTCGCAAGGGCTCGTGACGTGGGCCGTGTACGGCCAGAATCTCGTCGAGCTCGGCGACCGGCTGCGCCGCTCGCCCGGCGTCGAGCAGACCGTTGCGTTCGGCTCGTCGCTGCACGTGAGCGGTCCGGACACGCCCGAACTCCACGCCACGATCGACCAGCTGGCTCATTCGGACCCAGCGTTGCGGATCGAACCACAGGAAACCGGCCTCGAAGACGTGTTCATCTTCATGATGAACCGCTCTACCGACAATTACGCCACTCTTTCCGCGGGCAAAGCACCGTGAATTCCGCGCGCCGCCTTCCACGCTTTTCGCTGATGCGTTGGTGGAGCATCGTGCGCAAGGAGTTTTTGCAGCTAAAGCGCGACCGCATCACGTTTGCGATGATGATCGTGCTGCCGATCATGCAGATGGCGCTGTTCGGCTTCGCGATCAATACCGACCCGAAGCATCTGCCGACCGCGGTTCTCGCCGCCGATCACAGCGAGTTCACGCGCAGCTTCGTGACGGCGATGCGCAATTCCGAATACTTCGACATCGTGTCGACGCTGCCCGATGAAGAGTCCGGCCGCCGGGCGCTCGCGCAAGGCAAGGTGTTGTTCGTGCTGAACATTCCCGTCGGCTTCACGCGCGAGCTGGCCAAGGGCGCGCGGCCATCGCTGCTCGTCGAAGCCGACGCGACGGACCCGACCGCGGTGGGCACCGCGCTTGGCGCGCTGCCGTCGATCGCCCAGTCGGTGTTGCAGAAGGACCTTACGGGTCCGCTGTCGACGCTCGCGGTCGGCCCCGCCGCTTTCGACGTTCAATTGCACCGGCTCTACAACCCCGAAAGCCTGACCCAGTACAACGTGGTGCCCGGTCTGATGGGCGTGATCCTGACGATGACGATGGTGATGATGACGGGCCTCGCGATCACGCGCGAACGCGAGCGCGGCACGATGGAAAATCTGCTCGCCACGCCGGTGCTGCCGCTCGAAGTGATGACCGGCAAGATCGTGCCTTACGTGGCGATCGGTCTGGTGCAGGTCAGTATCATTCTCGCGGCGGCGCGCTTCGTGTTCAACGTGCCGTTCGAAGGCGGTCTGATCGCGCTGTATCTGTCCGCTCTACTGTTCGTCGCGGCCAATCTGACGATCGGCATTACGCTGTCGTCGCTCGCGCAGAACCAGCTGCAGGCGATGCAGCTGACGATGTTCTATTTTCTGCCGAACATCCTGCTGTCAGGTTTCATGTTCCCGTTTGCGGGCATGCCGAAGTGGGCGCAGTACATCGGCAACCTGTTGCCCCTCACCTACTTCAACCGGCTCGTGCGCGGCATTCTGCTCAAGGGCGTCGGTTGGGCCGACATGTGGCCGCATGTGTGGCCGCTGCTGATCTTTCTGTTCGTCGTGATGGGTATCGCCGTGAAGTTCTATCGACGCACGCTCGATTGAGGAAGGCCTGCAATGTGTTCCGCTCTTCGCTTGCGCGACGTGGTTTTTCATCGCGCGACCGGTTCGTCCCAGCGATCCGCCATGCGTCGGCTCGCCGCCTTCTGCGCAAGCGCGGGATTGTGCGCGTGTACGGTCGGCCCGGATTTCCATCGGCCCGACGCGACCAGCGTGTCGAGCTACACGGCCGCGCCGCTTGCGGCAAGCACCGTCGCAGCCGATGGTCCCGGCGGCGCCGCGCAACGCTTCGTGCCGACCGATGGGCCCGGCGACGGCTGGTGGCGTGCTTTCGGCTCGCCGACACTGAACGCGCTCGTGCAGCAGGCACTCGACGACAGCCCGACCCTCGCGCAAGCCCGCGCGAAACTCGACGAAGCGCAACAGGACTATCGCGCGCAGGCGGGCGGCACGCTATGGCCGCAAGTCGATGCAAACCTGTCGACCACGCGCGAGAGGATCGATCCCGAGGCGCTCGGCTTCGGCCAGCTGACGCAGGGCCGCGCGTTTGCGCCCTTCACGCTGTATAGCGCGCAGGTCACGGTGTCGTACACGCTCGATCTGTTCGGCGCGAATCGCCGCGCGCTCGAAGCGGTGGCCGCGCAGGTCGACTATCAGCAATACGAACTCGAAGCCGCGCGTTTGACGGTCGCGGGCAACGTCGTGACGGCGGCGATCCGGCGCGCGTCGCTTGCGCGGCAGCTCGCACTGACCGAAGCGCTGCTCGCGAACCAGATGCAGCAGCTCGATATCGCCGAACGACGCTATCACGCGGGCGGCATCTCCGAGGTCGATCTGCTGAGCCAGCGGACGCTCGTGCAGCAAACCCGTGCGACGGTGCCGCCATTGCGCACACAGCTCGCACAAACCGATCATCAGCTCGCGATCTATCTGGGACGCGCGCCGGCGGAATTGAGCGCCGCGCCCGAGCTCGCCACGCTCGACCTCGATACCCTCGTGCTACCGGCCGACCTGCCGCTGACCTTGCCGTCGACGCTCGCGCAGCAGCGGCCCGACATTCGCGCGTCCGAGGCGTTGTTGCATCAGGCGAGCGCAAATATCGGCGTCGCGACCGCTAACCTGTATCCGCGCATTACGCTGTCGGGCAGCGCGGCGACCGAACGCATCAACGTGTCCAATCTGCTGACGGGTTTCAACGTGTGGAATTTCGGCGCGGGTCTGACGCAGCCGCTGTTTCACGGCGGTGAACTGCTGGCGCGCAAGCGTTCGTCGGAGGCGGCCTACCAAGCGGCGCTCGCGATGTACAGGCAAACCGTGCTGCAGGCGCTGCAACAGGTCGCCGACGCGCTGCGCGCGCTCGATCAGGACGCGATTGCGTTGCAGGCGCTCGACGCCGCGCAGCGCAGCGCGCAACACAGCGCCGGTATCGCGAGTCAGCGTTATGCGGCGGGCGGCATCAGTCAATTGTCGCTGCTCGATACGCAGCGCCAGGAATTGCAGACCGGACTCGATCGCACCAAAGCCGCCGCGCAGCGTTATGCGGATACCGCCGCGCTGTTTCAGGCGCTCGGGGCGCGGCCGTGAGTCATCGGTTCGTCAACCTGCGCCACTACTGCTGAGCGTCATCGCAGGGCACGCAGTTCATGGATGGCGCAGCACGCCATGAACCTGCGAGCCGGAAAGCCGCGAAACTAGCAACCCCTTGACGGCCGCCTGAGCGCAAACTTAAGGGCTATCGGAGCCGTTAATGTGAGCGGCTAACGTCGGTTCGCCCGATCCCGGCTAATAGCGCACCCTACCCCGTCCCGACTTGCCCAGCCATAAAGCTCAGCGCCCAATCCCGAGAGCAGCGCATTTGCTGCTGCTTCCGACGACGCGTGATTCCGGCCACCAACCAGGTTTGTCGAAATGCGAGTCCGGTGGTTACGAGTCTGCGTTTGCCGCCATCGCAATGACACGTTGCGCCATCCGGATGTTGGCATAGTCGACCAGTTTGCCATCGACCTGAACGGCTCCACGTCCCTCGCGCTCCGCTTCAACGAGCGCCGCCACGACACGCTGAGCTTCGCATAGTTCGTCGTCGCTCGGAACAAACGCGCGGCGCGTCGCATCGATCTGGCAAGGATGAATGACCTGCTTTCCGTCGAACCCCATTGTCGCAGCCTTGGCAGCCAATGACGACGTCAAAGCGCCATCACGAAACGCTCCGCAGGGCCCATCGATTGCTCTGAGGCGGTAAGCCCGCGCCGCGACCAGGATACGTATCATCGGATAAGCCCACATATCGAGCGCCGTGCTCGAGTAATCGCCTTGCGCAGAGCGCGAAGTCAGACGGTATTCGGGATGTGAAAGCCCGATATCAACACCTTTTGCCCCAATCGATGCTGAAAAGTCGCCTACGCCAAAATGCAGCGACTCGATCAGTTCCGAATGTCCGGCGATCTGCTCGCAGTTCGCAAGCCCGAGAGCCGTCTCGATCATCACTTCGAGACCGATCGGCGTCCTCCGACGTCGGCCATGGAGGTGGATCAATCCGACGACGCTGTCCACGTCACCCGTACACTCAACCTTGGGAATGAGCAGCGTGTCTAGCCGCGGCGCGAACGTCAACAGCCGTGCCACCTCCCTTTCGATGGTCGCGCTAGCCGGCACATTGACGCGCACGCTTACAGTCTTTTTCCCCCAGTCGAGCTCGTTGATCGCCGCGATAGCGCCGAGGAGTGCGGCGTCCTTTTGAGCTTGCGGCACGGCGTCCTCCAGGTCGAGAAAGACCGCATCCGCCGCACTACGGGCAGCCGATTCGACCATCCGGCGCTGATGGGCCGGTACCGCAAGGAAGGTTCTTGTTACTCGCATGGGACTATGGTCCTTGTACGGTGGGCGGATGGGTCAGGCGATACGCAGGCGGGACGGATGCAGTCCCAGCTCGCCGAGGATGTCGTCGGTATGTTCGCCCAGGTCGGGCACGTTTTTCATCGCCGGGGACAGTCCGTCAATAATCATCGGCGGCAGGAAAACCTCAAGTGGACCCTCCGGACTCCCGATGGACGTCACCCGCCCGCGTTCGTGCAGTTGCGGGTGCGCAAGGAATTCTTCGACTGTGTTCATGCAGGCATTGGCGATGGCCGCCCGTTCCAGAAGATCCCCCAGCTCGACGCTCGTCCATTTGGCAAAGTACTGGTTGATCAATGCTTCAAGAGCGTCGCGATTGCGCACGCGATCCGGGTTGGACGCGAAGCGCGGGTCGGTGCGAATCGTCGCATCACCCAGCACTTTTTCGCAAAAGCTCCGCCACTCCCTTTCGTTCTGGATTCCGAAGAAAACCGTCTTGCCGTCGCCTGCGGTAAATGGCCCATATGGTGCGATGGTTGCGTGGCGCGCGCCGGAGCGTTCGACCGGCTTGCCGCTGTCGCGCGTGTAATATGCCGGGTAACTCATCCACTCGGCCATGGCGTCGAACAGCGAGACTTCAAATGCGGTGCCTTTGCCTGTCCGCTCGCGGCGATAGAGCGCGAGCAAAATGCCGTTTAGCGCATACATGCCGGTTGCGATATCGACGATAGACAAACCGCACTTTGCCTGATCATCGGGTGTGCCGTTGATCGACAGGAAGCCGGTTTCGCACTGAACAAGCAGGTCATAGGCCTTCTTCTTCGCATAGGGTCCCGTCGAACCGTAGCCCGAGATATCGCAGGCTATGAGGCGCGGATAGCGCTCGACGAGTGACCTGGCGTCGAGGCCAAGTCGCTTCGCGGCGCCGGGCGCGAGGTTTTGAATGAACACGTCCGCGCGTGGCAACAGTTCTTCCAGTACCTCCTGCCCGAACTCTGACTTTACGTCCAATGCCAGGCTTTCTTTTGAACGATTGGCCCAAACGAACTGACTTGACATGCCGTGCATTGCCTTGTCGTATCCGCGGGCAAAATCGCCGCTGCCGGGCCGTTCGATCTTGATGACGCGTGCGCCCCAATCGGCAAGATGCCGACTCGCGAGCGGAGCGGCGATCGCCTGTTCGAGCGATACCACGGTGATGTTATCCAGGGGAAGATTCATATCCGACGCTTTCTCAGTTGGTTGAGGACGGTCTAACGGGCTGCCTGATTGCTCGCGCCCGACTCCTTGAGAAAGTTTCCCGCAGGCGATGCGGCGTGTGAATCATCGATTTATGAATGCCGCGTTCGCAATCGAAGACTTGCGCCGGTGGTCTAACGAACCACTGAACGTAGCGAGTCGTTTCACGCAACCCGGTTCAAGGCGCGTCGCTCCAAAAAACTCGCCACGTTTTCGGAAACGGCGCGTGCAAGCGTCTCGACTGCAGATGAGCTCGCCCATGCCACATGGGGCGTCAGCAAAAGATTGTCCGGCTGACCGGTGACGAAACGATGCTGCTCGTGCGGTGGTTCCACCTGCAACACGTCAAGCGCCGCACCGGCGATGGTTTGCCTGAAAAGCGCCGCTTCAAGCGCACGTTCGTCGACGAGCGCACCGCGCGCCGTGTTAATCAGCACAGCAGTGGGACGCATCATCGAAAGCTCGCGTTCTCCGATCAGCCCTTCCGTGTCGACTGAGTAAGGGCAATGCAACGAGATCACGTCGCTGGTGGCAATCACAGTGTCAAATAAGGTGTAGCCTGGCCGCGCTTCGGTCTTGCCCTTGCGCTCGCTTAGCAGCACTTGCATACCCAGGGCTGTCGCTATTCGCATGACCTCCTTGCCGATCGCGCCCGAGCCGATCAGACCTAGCGTTGCACCGCGTATGTCGCGAATGGGCGCGCCGTGAACGCAAAACACCGGCGACGCCGTCCAGGCAGAAGACGCAGCCAACTGACTATAAGAAAGCATCTGCCTTCGCAACATGAAAATGCAGGCGATTACGTGCTCCGCAACACTCGATGCGGCATAGGCAGGCACATTGGACACCTGAATATCGTGTTCCCGGCAATAGGCCACATCTACGATGTCGTAACCGCTGGCCGCGATGCAGATGTACCTGAGGCGCGGAAGTTGCCGCAGCGTGTCCGACCGAAGCGGAACCTTATTGGTGATGGCGATGTCGGCGTCCGCCAGCGCGTCGATAAGCTCATGCTCGCGGGTGCTGGGTCGCTCCGTCCAGCGGTCGGATGGCCGGGGCCGAGGTACTGGTACAGGCAAGGTTGCGCTGTCCAGAAAGACTATATGGCTCATGTGAGTAGATATCTCCAACGTTCGGTTACGTCTGTCGCCCTTCCATCAGACCAGGGTGTGGAGATTGCAGATGGCGAACGAAATTCTGTGCGCAGCGTGGCAATGCATCGAAGTCACGGTAGCCGATCAGGGTTTCAAGCTTCGTCCATTCATCGCTGAGGGGGACGACCTTGTAGCCATAGCTTTCGTCGGGCGTTTTCACAGTGACGTCGGACATGACTGCGAGGCCGATTCCGGAGCGCACCATGGTGCGCATCGCATCGAAGCTCGTTACCTGCAAACGGACACGCAACTTGCGCTGCAAGTCTGCGGCGCACGACTGCATCATGCGGAACACCAGGCTGCCTTCGTGGAAGGCAATCAGATCGTAATCGAGCGTCTCGGCGAACGAGACTTCACTTCGGTCCGCCAGGGGATGCCGCAACGGCACCACGGCGACGAGGTTCGAACGTCTGAAAGGATGCACTATCAGTCCGGCCGTCGAGACGCCCGCCCAGAACACGCCCAGATCCGCGAGACCGTCGCGCAACGCACGAACGATGAACGGGCTGCTCCATTCTTCAAGATGAACGTCGATTTGCGGATAGGCTTCCAGGAAGGTCCGGATGGTCGGGCCAAGGAAACCGACGATCGCGGTGCTGTTGGCGAACACCCGGACTTCGCCCTTGGAGCCGTCGCCGAATTCACTCATCTGCGCGCGCATGCGGGCCATCACCAACATCATGTCCTTTGCGTGCGTCACGAGTTCGAGTCCAGCGGGCGTCGGCCGAACGCCCATGTTACGGCGTTCGAGTAATTGCACTCCGAGCGTGTCTTCCAGATCGCTAATCCGCTTACTGACGGCGGACGTCGCAATGAAGTGACGCTCCGCAGCGCGTGCAAAGTTGCGTTCTTCAACAACCGTCAGGAATATTTTTAACGTAACAAGATCAATCCGCATGCGGGGTCCATGTTGCTCCGGCAAGGCCAGAGTTGAGTGTGCAAGGCACGGCTCTGATAATCAGGCCTGGCCCACCCAACGTGTGCCCTCAGCCGTGGTTGAGAGTGATCGTCTTCAAGGTCGTAAAGCTCAACAGGCCCTCCATCCCCTTCTCGCGACCATACCCGCTTTGCTTGACACCGCCGAATGGCAACTCTATGCCGCCGCCCGCGCCGTAGCAATTGACGAACACCTGGCCCCCATGAAACGCGTGAGCAAGGCGCATCTGGCGGCCGCCGTCGCGCGTCCAGATACCTGCAACCAGGCCGAACGCGGTGTCATTCGCAAGATGAACGGCCTCTGCTTCGTCCGCAAACGGCATCGCAACCAGTACCGGGCCGAACACTTCATCCTGAGCCAGCGTGTGTTTGTGCGGTACATCACGCAATAGCACGGGCGGCTGAAAATAGCCACCCTGTGCCGCATTCTGCGCAAGCTTCCCGGTCGCCGCAACCCGGATGTTGTCGGCATCGGCCTTGGCAAGGAACGTTTTCACCCGATCGAGCTGGGTCGCGTTGATCAGCGGCCCGCAATCGTAGTTTCCTTCCGCAGGGCCGGCTGTAACCGCTTCGAAGCTGCGCGCGAGTCGTTCGATTAGCTCTTCGTAGCGCGAAGCCTGCACCAGCAAGCGGCTACCGGCGGAACACGTCTGGCCGCTGTTCTGCACAATGGCATTGCGAATGACCGGCAATGCGGCATCCAGATCGGCGTCCTCGAAGACGATTTGCGGAGACTTCCCGCCGAGTTCGAGCGTCACCGGGCAATGGTGCCTGGCCGCCGCCTGTGCGACGGCGGTGCCTGTCGCGGGAGAACCCGTAAACGAGATATGCGCGATGCCGGGATGTTCGGCGAGCGCGACGCCGGCTTCACGGCCGTAGCCCGTTACGATGTTCAGCACGCCTGCAGGTAGGCCCGCTTCGGCCGCCAGCTCGGCCAGTTTGAGATACGAGAGACAGGCGTCTTCGGCCGGCTTGACCACGCATGCGTTGCCTGCCGCCAGCGAAGCCGCGACGCTGCGTCCGAACATTGCGGCGGGATAATTCCATGGAATGATATGCCCCGTTACACCGTGCGGCTCCCGAACAGCCAACACCGTATGCCCCGGCAGAAAAGGAATGGTCTCCCCATGCAGCTTGTCGCAGGCACCCGCATAAAATTCCATGTAGCGAGCGCATGCGGTGATGTCGGCCGCAGCTTGCTTTAGCGGCTTGCCTGTGTCCTGCGATTCGATGCGCGTCAGCGTCTCGTGATTATCGAGCACGAGCTGGCCCAGTCGCGCGAGGATGCGGCCGCGCTCGACCGGACCGACACGTCGCCAGGTGGTGTCGAACGCGTTGCGCGCCGCTTTGACGGCGGCATCGATGTCGGCCGCATTGCCACGCGCAATGCGTGCAAATTCCTGGCCCGTCGACGGGTTGACCACGGCTATTGTGTCGCCGCTCGAAGAAGCCACCCATTGATCGCCAATGAAATGATGGGCTGTCGTCACGTTATTTCCCCTGTACTGAGACTTCGCGTTCCTGCCAGCGTTGGCCGGCGGCAAGAATTCCATTGTCGCTTTCGATGGGAAGCGGCGCCCAGTTGGTCGAACGCACGAAGTCGCCGCGCGGCTTTTCCACGTCACGAGGACGGTTTGCAACGCGGTTATAGGTGATGTAGGCCTGCCAGCGGTCCTCCGCCGACATATTGACGCCCGAGCCGTGGATGGTGAGGCAGTGGAACAGCACCAGCGCGCCCGCCTTGCCGACGATCGGCACCGGCGCACCGGACGTCTCGAGGATCTGCTTGATCCGATCGCGCTGTACCGCGCGTTGCGGCAACTGGTAAGCGGCCTGGCTATCGTCGTAGTAATGGTCCACGAGGCCCAATTTGTGGCTGCCGGGAATCATGTACAGCGCGCCGTGGATTTCCTGCGTATCGCTGAGCATGACCATCGCCGTCAGCATGTCGTTCTGGGGGTATCCATCGTGCACCCAGTAACCGAAGTCCTGATGCCAAAGCCAGCCTGTGCCCTCGAGCGCGGACTTGGTGTTGACCTTGGTATGGGCGATATACACCTCGTCGCTGCCAAGCGATTGCATCACCGGACGCAGCAGGCGTGGCGTGCGCGACAGTGCCCGATATTGCGGCGAGGCAACGGGTCCGTCGGTCTCGTGCACCCGAAAGATCGAACGTACCGCACCGGTGCGTTCCCGGAAGATGGAATCCGCCTCGATCGCGCACAAACGCTCGGTGTCCTCCCTGATTGCGCGCACTTCCTCACTGCTGTAGCAATTGGGAATAACGATAAATCCATCACGGTGGTAATCCGCAATCTGTTGTTTGCTCAGTTCCATCTCGTCTCCTTGTTTAGCCAAGCCAGCTACGAAGCAAGTCTAAAACAGCGGGCATCTCCTTTGGTTGTTCAATCGCGATGGCGGCGTTGCCAAGTTGAGAATGACCCCATCCCCCTGTTCTTGCATACTTGGCCTGCCCATTCGACCGAAAGCGATCAGATCCGGCCGCCGCAGACGAAAGCGTAGCGAAAAGCCGCCAACTCATTATGGAGCGAGACATGTCAATCAACACGCCAGCCGCCATGCCTTATGCGGAAGCACCGCTAGACGAGCGCAGTGTCTATTCGAAGGTATCGTGGCGACTCATCCCCTTTCTACTCATGTGCTACACAGCCGGCTACCTCGACCGGGTGAACGTCGGCTTCGCGAAGCTCCAGATGCTCGATCAGCTGAAGTTCAGCGAAACGGTCTATGGTCTCGGCGCGGGTATCTTTTTTATCGGCTATGTGATATTCGAAGTGCCTAGCAACATCGTCATGCACAAGGTCGGCGCCAGGATCTGGATCGCCCGAATCATGATCACATGGGGTCTTATTTCGGCGGCGATGGTGTTCGTTAAAACGCCGACCATGTTCTACGTCATGCGTTTCTTCCTGGGCGTAGCTGAAGCCGGCTTTTTGCCCGGTATTCTGCTCTACCTGACGTACTGGTATCCGTCGTCGCGCCGCGGACGCATCATTGCACTGTTCCTCGCTGGCATTCCCCTCGCCGGCATGCTTGGCGGCCCGCTCTCCGGTTGGATCATGCATGCATCAAGCAATGTCAGCGGATGGTCCGGATGGCAGTCGATGTTCCTGCTCGAGGCCGTGCCGTCGATACTGCTCGGCATCGCCGTGTTTTTTGTACTAGGCAACGATGTCCGCTCCGCCAAATGGCTCACAGAAGCTGAGAAGCAATTGCTCGCAGAGAACCTGGAGCGCGAGACCCCGGATGCTCAGGTGCATTCGCTGCGCGGCGCCTTCACCGACCCGCGCACGTGGATCCTGTGCGTCATGTATGCCTTCATCCTGATGGGCGAATACGGCGTTCTGTTCTGGATGCCCACGATCATCAAGGACACCGGCGTAACCGATCCGTTACAGGTCGGCTTGCTGACCGCGATTCCATACACGGCGACCGTCATTGCGATGTTTCTGGTCGGGCGGCATTCGGATCAGACACGTGAGCGCCGTTGGCATCTCGCGTTGCCTGGTGTCGTCGCGGCAATCGGCCTCGGACTCGCCGCGATGTATCCGCACAGCACCGTGATGGCCGTATGCGGACTGACGATCGGCAGTATGGGTGTCCTGTCGGTCGTCTCGCAGTTCTGGAATCTGCCGCCTGCTTTGCTTGGCGGCGTCGCAGCCGCCGCGGGCATCGCGCTCGTCAATTCTGTCGGCAACCTGGCCGGCTTCGTCAGTCCGTACATGCTCGGGTGGATCAAACAAAACACGGGCACTACGAGCATCGGCCTCTATATTCTTGCCGCAAGTATGCTCGTTGGCAGCCTGATTGTGTTCTGCTTCCCGTCGCGCCTGATTGATCGTTGAGAGCAGGCCTTTGCTGCGGCGCCAGGCCGCGCGCGCATGGCAGTCGTGACATCGTGTCTACCTTCAACGAACGCTCGAAACGGCGAGCTGACGCTGCGTCATTTCTCCCCTTCGAGCGTCGACAGTCCAGGCAATACGGGGCCGCAGCATGGAAATTGCGATTCGGGCGTCGCACCGATCGCGGCGTCCCTTTCGTCGCCGCGCGTTTGGCATACTCGGTGCTATCTTTCTTGCGTTCGACTTTCCGATTGCGCCGATTCTCCTTGGTTACGTCCTGGGTCCGATGGCAGAAGAGGACTTCCGTCGCTCTCTTCTGCTGTCGCATGGCGACCTTTCCGTATTTGTGCACAAGCCGATCAGCGCGGCATTCCTCGGCGTGTGCCTGCTACTGATACTCGGGCAGCTCGCATTGGCGCTGCGTCGAACCTGGACGAGCAGGAAGGAGCGTGAAGAAAGCAGGCTGCGGAATTCGTCGCGCGGGACCGGGCCCGCGCAAACGCACTCGTCATCTGGTGGCTGAGGCCGGGGCAATTTGGCCTGGAGGCAACCTGTATCAGACGGGAGGCCGCTTCCCTCCTCTTCATTACGCAAAGCGTCGCTATCGTCGGCGACGCTCCATCGGCGATTCGGATTGCGCTCAAGCGACGGTTTCAAAAAGAGTACGCCTGTGGGCAAGGAAGCCGAAAGGCTGCATGGGTCCAGTAGAAAGGGGCAAACCGGGCCCGTTGGACCTTCTTCGAACCCGGCTTGCAGGCGGCATCCGCCATAAACGCATGAGAAATGCCCTCATCCGCCTGGCTTCAGGACCACTTTCGTCCAGCCCTGGTCGCGCGAGTCGAAGTGCTGGTAGGCCTCCGGCGCCTTGCTCAATTCGATCTCATGCGAAACAATGAACGAGGGTTTCGCCCTGCCAGCACGGATCAAGTCCCGTAGCTGGCGGTTGTAGGCTTTGACATTGCACTGCCCGGTGGCGATATGCTGGCCCTTGAACCAGCACATTCCCCAGTCGAACGCGATCTCGCCCTTCCTGGCCAGGTCATCGGATGCGCCGGGATCCTGTGGCGTGAATACTCCGACAACACCGATGCCGCCGGTGAACTTCACCGATTGGACGAGATTGTTCATGGTCAGATTCGGAATCTCCTTTCCGGCGGGATCATGGCATTGATAACCGACGCACTCGCAGCCGACATCGGCACCCCGCCCATGGGTGAGCTCCATGACGCGATCGACCGGATTGCACTTGGAATCGTCGATGGCGACCGCGCCTATTGATTCCGCCAACTGGAGCCGGTCGGAATGGCGATCGACCACCATTACATTGCAGGCACCCTTGATCATCGCTGCATGCGCGGCCATCAGCCCGACCGGACCCGAGCCGTAGATGACGACGGCATCTCCCGGCCGCGTCCCGGCAAGCTCCGTGGCATGCCAGCCGGTCGGAAAGATATCGGCCACCATCACATAGTCGTTCTGCTTTTCCTCGGCGTCGGGAGGCAGCTTCAGGCAATTGAAATCGGCCCAAGGAACGCGCAGATATTCCGCCTGTCCGCCTTGATACGGCCCCATGTCGGCGAAGCCGAACGCTGCGCCTGCCATGCCCGGCTCAGGATTGGCGGCCAGACAGAATGCGGTCAATCCCTTTTCGCAATTGCGGCAATGGCCACAGCTGATATTAAATGGCATGCATACCCAGTCCCCGACTTTGAAACGCTCAACGGCCGGCCCTACTTCCTTGATCTGGCCGAGATTCTCATGCCCGAAAACCCTCCCCGTTTCAAAGTCGGTTCTGCCTTCGAACATATGCAGATCCGAACCGCAGATATTGGTGCTTCTAATCTGCACGATCACATCAGTCGGCCGCTCGATCTTGGGATCGGGCACGTTTTCCACGCTGACATCGCGCGGCCCTCTATAGACGACAGCTTTCATCATGTTTCTCCGGTTACACGCATGCCTGTCTGACCCGCCCCTCGATTACCGGGATCCGTGAGTCGGACCGGACAGCGTTACAAGATGACCCTCCGCTGATGCCGCCAGGCGTCGTACTGGTTCTGAACACCGGCGCGTTGCCAGACGGTCCGACCGAGTGCTAGACCGTCATTTTCGGCGTCTTTGACGTCGTCCCAGTGCTATCCTTCCAGCCGCGGAGGGTTCTCTCCATCGGATAAGCCGGCCGGTTCGCACGGGCATGCCTTGGGGCAGCAATGCATATTCCAGACGAAGGGCAATGCAGGACGCGAGGCGTATATCTGTGCAATTCCGCGCGCTTCGCGCGGCACATCGCAGTGTCCTCATTAAGCAGCAGCCCGCCCGCATCCCGCCGGTCAGATGCGTATAACCAAACAGGCCGGCAGTCGTGTGGTCGCAGACTCTGTCTGCGACATCTTTGTTTCGACTGGTCCGCTCGCAGACGGAGAAGTTGCCACGCTTGCCGGCATTCCGTCAGGGCGGCATGTTCAGGCTCCGTGCGCCGTTGTACGACGTAGCGGCGATTGCGGCGTGGTCGATGGGCATTGAGACGAAACGGCTCGCGCTCGAAACACTCCTATGCCGGGTGCGAACGGATCCGGCCGGACTTCGCGTGACCATCGACGCCGTCCGCTAGATTGACGCTTACTCTGCCATCACGGCAATCAGCCACTATTCAATAACCCGCCGCACGTCGGCGAGCGGATGCTCCCGGGTCTTCCACGGCACTCTTGTCTGCAGTTGAGACAGTCCACTCCTGCCATGTGACGAAGCGGTTTTTAGCATGGCCCGATGACATGCCGCGTTCATCGATGTCTGGGCAACGCGAAGTACTGGCGGATTGCGGCGAAGCATGAGAGAAACGCCTGCTTGCGGCGCGCGTCGCGAAAGCCGCACAGCATTCGGCAAACTCCAAACGCGCGAGCAGCAACATGAGAACGAACAGCGCAGGTTAGCGAAGCAATGTTGTCAATTCAATGGCTAAACCGCTGCCCCCACGAGCACAGTCCAGTGACAACATTCCTTCGTTTTACGTCCGGAGAGGGCATCGGGCTATATGTTCTTGCCGCGAGCATGATCGTTGACAGCTATCTCAACATAGGAAGTTGTAATGGAGCGGACCTCGCGCTCTATTTGCCAGGGGAAACAGGGGCTTACTTCGCCCAGATCTCAGCGACCGTCGGCTCCGCTAACGGCATGGATGAACGCGGCGGATATCCCCGGCAAGGCGAGGAAAGTGCTGGAAACTGACTTGAGCTTCGCTGGCATGACAGGCTTGATTCGCGTGCCAATGGAACGCGAGAGTGCCTACGGTATGCGCGTGGTTTGGATTCCGGCGCGCACGGCCGCAGGCTTAACGTCCCGCTCGGCCTGTGACCTACGACGGCAAATCCGCCAGTCGCCCGATCCACAGACCTTCCGGTGCGTTCCGCTCGAGGAAGATGTTGCTGGCGAAGTCCGGGTTGCGCTCAGGAAAGTCTTCGCGGTAGTGACCGCCGCGACTCTCACGTCTGGCAAGCGATGCCGAAGCCATCATTTCACCGACCTGGATCAGGTTCGCCAATTCGATGCCCCGCATGAGCTCAGCGGGCGTGCCGATCACCGTATCCTGAAACAACTGGTCTCGCGTCTCTCTGCACATCCGCCTGAAGGTCTGAAGCCCGGCTTCCTCGCGCACGATCAGCAAATACCGGTTGGCACTCTCCTGAATCCGTGCTTTCAGTTCGCCCACCGTGTACCTGCCCCTTCGGCGCAATTGCGTGGCGACCGTGTGATTGTCGTCCAGGGACCCGGTAGTCGCGCGGTGCGTTATCTTTTTCGCTCGTTCGGCCGCAGCGAGGCCCGCGCGGCGGCCGAAGACCTGGCACGTCAAGGCCATATTGCCGCCGAGACGGTCGGCGCCATGTGGACCCGCTGCCACCTCACCCGCAGCGAACAGACCCTTCAGATTGGACTGAGCGTTTTCGTCGATGTATAAACCGCCGTTGATCGCATGCGCGGAACAGGTGATCTGCACTCTGTCGCGATAAAGGTCGACGCCGTGCTCCTTATACCATTGGCAGGTCAGCGGCCACATCCTCGCAATGTTGCGGCTCCTGTCGGCCAGTATCGATTCGAGATCGCATCCGACGAAGTCTAGAAACACGCCGCCTTCAACGGTGCCGCGGCCATCGTTGAGTGCCTTCTGAATCGAAATTTCGACGTAGCGCGAGATGTCGCTTGAACTGAATGGAAAGTGCCGCTCTTTTTGCCGAATGACATCAGCCTGAGCGAGCCCCGCCGGCAGATAGTCAGGGACGAACGCCCTGCCATCGCGGTCGGTGAGATTCGGGTGCGCGTCCCACAGGTAGTTGCCGAACAGGTTGACAAAAGGCGTCAGCACGCTCACACCGGCCTGCATGAACTCCATGTTGACCAGTCTCGCGCCCGCGCGGTAAGCCATTGCATAGCCGTCGCCGGTGATGTCCGATGGGTAGAGGTTCTGGGCGAACAGTTGACTTGCACCGCCGGTGGTAAGAATCGTCGACTTGGCACGGATCAGCACCGGGTTCCCATCCGAATCGATCGCGTAAGCGCCGAGACATTCGCCGTCCTGCGAAAGCAGGTCGACTAGCATCAACCGGTCCATGACCTTGATACCTCGCCGGGACGCTTCAGTCCCCAGCGATTTCACGATGGGTTTGAAATGCTCATGAATCACATGCGAGCGCGGCCTGGAAGAAAAGCATGCGCGAAAAACCAGGTAGTGATCATCCTCGCGCTCGAACTTTACGCCGTACTGTTCGAGATAGCGCAGGGAGTCCTGCGCTTCGTTCGCGAGAATCGCGCTCAAGCGCGGGTCGGCCATGCCTTGAGCGGCATGCAGGATATCGGCGAGAAAAACATCAGGATTGTCGCTGGGATCCCCTGCTCCGTCCGGAACATTGAAGGCGCCTACTTCGGCTACGCTATGAAACGTAGCGCCGCTTTTGCGAAATTCGCCTTTGATCACGACCAGCACGTCAGCGCCGCTGGAGTCTGCCTCGAGCGCAGCCCGCAACGCAGCGCCACCGCTGCCAACAACGAGCACATCCGTACTGATTTCCCTGTACCTGTCACTCATGCCTGCTTCTCCTGTTTTGATCGACACGCGCGGCACGCTCTCCGCATGGACGGCTTCATCCTCGCTTCACGCAACTCCGCCTTTTGCCGCGTCCGCGGCAATGGTCTCTGCATCGTTGGCAACGCCGATTACGCCGTCCGCCAGCAACGAGTCGATCATCGGCCGGCTCATTCCCAACCCTGACAGGATGTCGATCGTGTGCGCGCCCAATCGCGGCGGCGGCGTGCGGATAGACGGGGCGCTGCCGTTGTAGCGCACCGGGTGATTGACGAGCGTCACCGGGCTGCCGGTTGCACCTTCGACTGTCTCGAAGCTCTTCAAGTGGCGCACCTGCGGATCGGCGACCACCTGTGCATAATCGTTGACGCGCGTGTGCCAGACATGATGCCGTTCGAAGAGTGGCAACCAGTGCGCCGTCGTGTCCTGCGCAAGCCGGCGCGCAAGCAGGCCTGAGATTTCCTGCTGCGCGTCGAATGCACGTATCGCGGGAATCCGTTCCTTTTCCGGTATCTCAAGGATCTGATAGATGAGGTCGAGAGGACTCAGCGACAATCCGATGAAACCGTCCGCAGTCGCGTAGATGCCGTACGGTGCGGGGAAGTACCAACCTGATACACGCCCCGCCTGTCGCACGTCGTCATGGCCGTCGCCGTTCAGGAAACACGTAAGAGACTCCTGTTGCAGATCGAGCGCAGCCGCCAGCAAGCTAACATCGACCCGGCAGCCCTCGCCCGTACGCTCACGGTTGAGCAGTGCCGTCAGGATACCGTTCGCATACAGCGCAGCGCCGTGATGATCGACAACTGACACGCCCACCGCACGCGGACCGTCGTGCCGGGTTCCCGTGATTGTCGCGATACCCGACATGGCCTGAATGATCAGGTCCTGCCCCGGCCGGCTGGCATAGGGTCCATCCGGACCGAATCCCGAGCCGGACGCATAGATGATGTCCGGCTTGACTGCCTTGAGTGCCTCGTAGCCCAATCCCAGCTGTTCCATCACGCCGGGACGGTAATTCTCGGCGACCACGTCGACTTCAGGCAGCAAGCTCATGACGATGTCGATCGCCCGCGGGTCCTTGAGATTGAGCGCCAGACTGCGCTTATTACGATTACCCATCAGAAGCAGCATCGTCTGTCCATCGATGGCGCGGTTCGCGCCGCCCCACTTGCGCTGAAATGCGCCGTCGACAGGTTCGACCGATATGACGTCGGCCCCGCAATCGGCGAGGTGCTGCACGCCCAAAGGCCCCATCAGAAAATGATTGAAGCTGAGAATGCGGATACCATTCAGCCCGTTCATGCAATCTCCGTTACGTCGTGAGTCCGGCTTACTGGTGAGGTAGACCAAGGCCCTACTGAACTCCGCGTCGGCCCTCGACATTCGACAGACCGCGGCGTGGATACCTGCATCGATGCCGGTCAGAACTAAAGGCAAGCGTTGCCCACCGCCGTCGTGAGGCGTATGCGCGACGCACCAGTGGTCAGCGCCCCTTGAAGTGCGGCGGCCGTTTTTCGACGAATGCGCGGTGGCCTTCGGCGCGATCCTCGGTCTTGAACACGTCGAGATTCGCCTGATGCTCGCACTCCAGGCCTTGTTGAAGGTTCGTCTCGAACGCATCGAGCACGGCGCGCTTGGCCAGCCGGACCGCGAGCGGCGCGCGGGCGGCGATCAGCGACGCGATCTCAACAGCGCGCGCGATGCTGCGTGCCGGCGGTACGACCTCGGTCACAAGTCCGTGGCGCTCGGCCTCGGCTGCCGTCAGCGGCTCGCCGGTGAGCACGAGCTTCATCGCCAGGGTCTTGCCGAGCACCCGCGGCAGGCGCTGGGTGGCGCCATCGCCCGGGAGCGCGCCGATGACGATTTCTCGCTGCGAGAAGGTCGCGTCGTCCGCCGCGACGACGATATCGGCCAGCATCATTAGCTCGTGGCCACCACCGATGGCAAAGCCGTTGACTGCCGCGATCAGCGGCTTCGGAAACGTTTCGATCGCCTTCCAGCTCGCGAGGCGCACCGGGTCCGCATACGCTGCGACCCCACGCGCCGCCATGTCGGCAATATCCGCCCCCGCGCTGAAGAAACGCTCGCCGCCGGTGAGCACGACAGCCCTGACGTCATCGCTGATTTCGGCTGCCGCGAGCACCCGCGCCAGTTCCGCCAGCAGCGGCACAGACAGCGCATTGCGCTTGTCGTGATGATTCAACGTGATCAACCAGACGAACTCACCTGGTTGTTCCAGCTTCAGGTACTGCAGGTCCTCGAATGCGGCCAGCGGGACCGGCGCCGCGCCGCTTCGCTCGATGTGAGCCGTGTTCATGATGAGCCTCTCGGTAATTCGATCGCTTTTCGCGTGCGAACAATCGACGCACATAGGGTCGTGGAGATTGAGCCAGTGGCGTGTAGCCGACGACGCATCGTCCTCGTGTTATTTGATTGCCAGCAGGTTCGGCAGGAAGCGTGGGATATGCGGGAAGACAATGATCAGCAGCAGGTCGACCGCCAACGCGAAGATGAACGGCAGGATCGCCCGAGTCGCTTTTTCGACGGACACGCCGCCGATGGACGCAGCCGTAAAGAGGCAAAAGCCGATCGGTGGAAGGTTGATGCCGATGGCCGAGTTGACCAGTACGATGACGCCGAACACCACTGGGTCGACATGCATCTGCACGACGAGCGGCAGGAACACAGGGATCACCACCGCGATACTCGAGATCGTTTCCAGTACCGTATGGGCTGCCAGAAGGAAGAGATTGATCAGGATCAGCAACACGAACGCGCTGGTCGTCACGGCGAGGAAGCTGTTGGCGACGTGCAGCGGGATCTGCGCCTCGATCAGATAGCGGCCGAGCACGAACGCGAGCCCGAGAAGAAACGATACCCGCGTGGTATTGATAGCCGTGCGCGTGAGTATTTCCCTGAAGTGCGACAGCTTGAGCGACTTGAAGACGAAAGCGCTCACCAGCGTCACATAGACCGCCGCGACAACGCCGGCCTCAACCGGGGTGAAGACGCCGCCGAGAATGCCGCCCAGAATGATCACAGGAGTCAGCAGTGCCAGGCTCGCCTGTCTGAACGTGGCCCACAGCCGCGCGGCGGAAAACGCTTCGACCGCCGTATAGTTCTGGCGCACGGCAGTGACGTAGTTCACGAGCATGAAGGAAACCACCACCAGCAGCATCGGCACGATCCCCGCGACGAACATCGTGCCGACCGACACGTTGGCGGTGTACGCATACACCAGCATGCTCATCGACACGGGCGACAGCAGTCCGAGCGAGCCCGCTGCCGACTGCAGCGCCACTGCGAACGCGCGTGAATAGCCCTGCTTGACCATCCCCGGAATCATGACCGAGCCGATCGCTGCGGTGTCCGCAGTCGCCGAACCGGAGAGGTCGGCGAAGAACATGCTGGCAACGATCGTCACCTGCCCGATGCCACCGCGCATGAACCCGACAAGCGCCTGCGAAAAGTCGATGATCCGGCGCGAGACGCCGCCGGCATCCATGATGGCGCCAGTCAGCATGAAGAACGGGATGGCCAGCAGGCCGACGTTATTCAGGTTCGCAAACAGTTGCTGCGGAATCACCAGCAGCGGGGTTCCATTCAGCGTCAATGCAATCGTCGCCGCAATGCCGATGCAAATGGCCACCGGTACACCCAAGCCGAGAAATCCGGCGCCTAGAGCGAGTGCCCACATGTTGATTCACCTCAGATATGTTCGGAGACGCCCTGCAACAGAGAGGGCCTCGTTTGCGCGCCGGGCGCGAGATGGGAAACCGCGATTCGCACCGCGGAATGAAAGACCAGCAGCGCGCCGCAGACGGGAATCGAGAGATACGGGTACACCATCGAGACCGGCAGAGAGGTCGCCGTTTCGGAGCCCATCAGCTCCAGCATGTCGCCGCCATACATGACGAACACCACGCCGAGCCCGAGGACGATACAGTCGGTCAGGTCCGCCAGTGCCTGCGCGAAGGCGGGCGGACAACGATCGGCCAGCACCCGCACCTCCGGATGAACCCGCAGCTTGGCTCCTGCCGCTGCACCGAGACACGTGAGCCACACGAACAGATAAGCCGCGAGCTCGTCGGACCACGACAGCGAGTTGTGCAGGACGAAGCGAAAGACCACCCCGAGGCCGCCGACGAGCACCATTGTGAGAAGCAGTCCACCGCATAGGAACAGCGTGATCTTCAGGACCAGGTCGTCGATCAGCAGCAGATTACGGGCAAGCTTTTCCATCGCACTCTCCCTTCATTTCGAAGCGACAGCGGACTTGTCGGCCGCCTCGATTTCCTGATAAAGCGCCTGGCCATCGGGAATGTCGCTGAGCAGGCTGTGGCGCGCCCTTTCGGTCGCGGCGACCCACGGCGCTGTGTTGATCCCGCTCACCTGGGTGCCGTTCTTCTTCATCGTGGCGAGCGCGTCGTCGTATTCGTGCTTGTATTCCTTCACGTCATAATCCGCGGCGACGGCGGCAGCGGCCTGAAACGCCTTCTGTTCGTCAGGCGAAAGACGCGTCCAGGCGCTCTTGCTCATTGCCAGCACGACAGGCAAGTAGTTCACATGGGTCAGGTAGTAATGCTTGGCGACATCGGAAAATTTGTCCTGAATGAACTGCTCCGGGGAGGTATCGCCGCCGTCGACCAGACCCTGCGAAAGCGCCAGAAATAACTGGTTATAAGGCAGCGGCGTCGGGTTTGCGCCCAGTGCCTTATAGCCCGCGATATAGCCGCGGCTCTGCATCACTCGCACTTTCATATCCTTCATGTCACCGAGCGAGCCGACCGGCTTTTTCGTCGTGAACAGATTGCGTTCGCCCACCGACAGCCAGGTCAGGCCGATCATGTTGGCCGCCGGCATCATGTCGAGGAACTTGCGGCCGACGGGTCCTTGCAGAACCCGGTTGGCGTCGTCGATGCTGCTGAAGAGATAAGGCGTATCGAAGATCTGCCACTGCTTGATCGTGTTGCCGATCGGCGCCTGGGCTGAAATCATGAGCTCCTGGGTACCGGTGCGCAGCGCTTGCGCCATCTGCACTTCGCCGCCGAGCTGTGACTGCGGGAAGACCTCGATCTTGACCTTGCCGTGGGTTCGCTGCGCGACCTCCTTCGCGAACACCTGGGCAGTCAGCTGGTAGTGGTTGTCTGGAGCGAGCGTGTGGCCCAGCTTCATGACGATCGGCTCGTCGGCACGGGCAACGCTTGCGACGACGACGCCTGCTGCGAGCAGCGTACCCACCATCACGGCGCGTCCTGCGCGGCGCGCGCTAAACAATGATTTCATTTCGTCTCCTTCCGTACTGGAATGTAGTTTTCACGCCGCATCAGGCCGATCCGTCTGCAGGCGCTTCAAGTATTCGCGAGTGCACGCAACGGGCGTTAGGACCGGTCGGCCGATTTCTTGTACTTTTTTACGGCGTCTTCGGTAGCAAGCGTTTCCCGGACTGTCTGGCGATTTATCCGGCGCACACGGGGGAAGACCCTTGGCGATACTGACGAAGGGCTGAGCGCGGGCTATTCGCGGGCGCCTTGCGGATCGCGTGAATACTGAAATCACTACGTGCGTGCGGTCAAAAAAGTCCAAGCATTCCTGCAAACCGTCCTAACGGTCGGCAACCCGCACTGATTAAATTTGAGTCATGCCCGCCGGCCCCAATCAACAAGGAACAGGCCGGCTTCTCAACCCACACTCACTGTCAGAACCACCATGGCCAAACGCCCGCACATGGATTGTTACGCGGTCGGCGACACTGCCGATTTCGCCAAGACCGTAACCGAATTCGATATCTACGGCTTCGCCGGGATCGTGGGCGATTTCTATGCCGTGCATTTGAACGAGGAATTCGCCAAAACCACGCGCTTCGAGAAGCGCATCGCGCAAGGATGTCTGTCGGTCGGCTTCTTATCGACTGTGATGGGCTATATGGCGCAAAAGGCGCCGAGCCCCGGTGCGGTTTCTTATCGCTACGACATCACGTTCAACGCGCCGGTATTTATCGGCGACACGGTCACTGCCCGGCTCACGCTGCGCGAGAAGGACGACGATCGCAACGTATGCGTGTTCAGAGCAGAGGTCACGCGCCAGGACGGCACGGTGGTCGCATCTGGCGATACCTATCTGAAGGTGCTGTAACACAGCGCACTGCCTTTAATCTCTCCCGCTTTTCACAGAGTCGAACATGCCGCATTGGTTAAACGAACAACACACCGCGATACGAGACGCCGTGCGCCGTTTCGCGGAAAACGAAATCGCTCCTGTCTCGGAAGAGCTTTGGGAAGCCGAAGCCTTTCCTTACGACATCTGGAAGCGTGCCGGCGAGCTCGGCTTCGCCGGCCTGCCCTATCCGGAGAGTTGGAGTGGCGGCGGTGGCGAATGGCTTTCCTATGTGATCGTGCTGGAAGAACTCGCACGAGTGGATTGCGCAATCGCCAACTCGCTCATGGCCAATTCGACGGTCGCGAGCCTGCTCTCCAACTATGGCACCGATGAGCAGAAGGACCGCTATTTGCGCCCTATCCTCGACGGCCGCAAGGTCGGCGCGATCGGATTATCCGAGCCCAACGCGGGCTCCGACGCGGCCAACATCGCGACGCGTGCAACCCTGGACGGCGACCGATGGATCATCGATGGATCAAAGACCTTCATTAGCAACTCCGGCACGGATGTGACCGGACCGGTCGTCATCGCCGCGGTAACGGGGACGCGCCCTGACGGCCGCAAGGAAATTTCCAACTTCATCGTGCCCGACGGCACCACCGGTTTCAGCTACGGGCGCAAGCTGCGCAAGATCGGCTGGCGCGCATCGAGCACCTACGAGTTGTACTTCGAGCGCTGCGCGATCCCGGCCGCCAATCTGCTCGGCGAACGCGGTGCGGGCTTGCGACAGACGCTCGCCCAGATCAGCACGGGCCGAATCCTGATCGGCGCGCTCGCGCTAGGCATCCTGCAAGGTTCGCTGGATCGGTCGATCGCGTACATGAAGGAGCGGCGCGCATTCGGCAAGCCGATCGCCGAGTTCCAGGCGCTGCAGTTCAAGATCGCCGACATGGCAGCCCACGCGCATGCCGCGCGGCTGATGCTCTACGATGCCGCCGCGCTGAAAGATGCAGGCGTTCGCTTCGATCAGCAGGCGTCGATGGCCAAGCTCTTCGCCACAGAGCGCGCGATGGAGGCGGCCCATCAGGCGTTGCAGATACATGGCGGCTACGGCGTGATGAGCGAGTACCCGGTGTCGCGCGCATTCGGCGACGCCAAGGTGCTGGAGATCGTCGAGGGGACCTCGGAGATTCAGAGAATGATCATCTCGCGAAACCTGCTTGCCTGAGCCATCAGTCAAACAGATACGGACACGCGAGGCAGGAGACAAATCATGCTGGAAGGCATCAAGGTGTTAAGTTTTACTCACTTCTTGCAGGGCCCCGCGGCCGTGCAGATGTTGGCCGACGTCGGCGCCGACGTGATCAAGATCGAACCGCCGGGCGGCGCATTCGAGCGCAGTTGGACCGGCTTCGATGCGTATGTCGAAGGGGTGAGCGTGTTCTTCCTGCTCGGCAATCGCAATCAGCGCAGCATCTCGCTGGATCTGCGCGACGAGCGCGCGAGAGAGATCGTCTGGCGGCTGATCAAGGAAGCGGATGTGCTGATCGAAAACTATCGGCCCGGCGTCCTGCAGCGCATGGGGTTCGGTTACGACGATGTCCGGGAGGTCAACCCGCGGCTCGTGTACTGCTCGTGCACCGGCTATGGGTCATCGGGACCGTATCTCAAGCGGCCGGGGCAGGACCTGTTGCTACAGGCCATCAGCGGCATGACGATGCTCTCCGGCGAGGCCGATTCCCCGCCCACGCCAGTCGGATCGGCGATCGTCGACCAGCACGCTGCGGCGTTGGCAGCCTTCGGCGTCGTCGCGGCCTTGCAGGCACGCGAACGAACCGGCAAAGGCACGCTGGTCGAAAGCAATCTGCTCAACGCGGCGCTCGATCTTCAGATCGAGCCGTTCACCTACTACCTGAACAAGGGGCCACTCTGGCCGCGCACAAACCCGCCGACCGGCAGCCGGTTCCATCCGGCGCCCTACGGGATTTACCGGACTCTCGACGGTTGGATCGCGGTTTCGCTGACGCCCACTGAGAAGCTGGCGGCGGCCTTGTGTCAGCCCACGCTCGCCGGGTTTTCGCACCCAAAGGACAATGTGCGCCGCCGCGACAAATTGAACCGCATCGTGTACGACGTGCTGACTACGCGCACGACGGCCGACTGGATGACGACCTTCGACGAGCACGACATCTGGTACGCGCCCGTGAACGATTACGATCAGGTCGAGGCCGACCCTCAAGTGGCACACAACCGCATCATCATGGAGGTCGACCATCCACAGGCCGGGCCGGTTCGTTTGCTCGCGCATCCGGTTCGATACGACGGCGCAGCACCACCGCTCACCCGTCAGCCGCCGCGCCAAGGCGAGCACACCCGCGAAGTGCTCGCCGAACTGGGCTACGAGCCGCACGAAATCAATACGCTGGTCGAAGCCGGCACGGCGCTGACCGAGCGGAGAACCGCATGAACACGCATCTGAATCAGAGCCAGGAGATGCTGCGCTTTGACGATATCGCGATTGGCCGCTGCCAGGTCCTCGTGCGTACCATTTCGGAAAGTGACGTGAACGCGTTCGGCCATCTGTCGGGTGACCTGAATCCGCTGCACATGGATCAGCACTTCGCGGCCCACACGCCGTTCGGACAGCGCGTGGCGCACGGTCTGCTGACCGCGGCGTTGGTGTCGACGACGCATACCGGGTTGACCGGTCCCGGCTTCGTCTATGTCGGGCAGGAGTTGCGCTTTCTCGGACCCGTCTTCATCGACGATACGATCAAAATCCATGTGACCGTGGTCGACAAGAAACCCGCCAAGCGCATTCTCGTGATGGACACGATGGTTCGCAATCAGGACGGCAAGCCGGTGCTGACCGGACTGTCGGCGCTGAAGGAATTGCGTTTCCGATGAGCTGACACACCTGCTGACGATCCGCACGCGAAACCCATCCTGTCCGGGTTTTCGACAACAGCCGTCACGCCGCTTTGCTAATTACAATGAGACTACTTTCGGTGCCGAACCGACGAAGGAGAAACAGCAGGCTCGACTTAGCTAAGGGGTCAACTGGCTAAGCGAGCCTGATAAGTGCGCTGGATGCAGGAGACAAATCAGATGCGTAGCGGTTGTGGTTGTGAGTTGCCGGTCTTCAAGATCGCCCACTACGAGTATGGGTCGCGAATCAAGTCGATCGATTTTCATCTCGCGCCTCTCGAAGATATGAAATCGACGTTGCCGTATCCTCATCGGCACGAGTTCTATCACATCGTCTGGGTCGAGTCGGGCAGCGGTCACCACATCATCGACTCGATTCGCTACGAGGTGCGGCCCAATACGCTGTTTTTCATGGCCCCCGGCCAGATCCACGATTTCGCGTTGTCCGAAGACACCATCGGGCACGCGATCAGTTTCTCGTCCGAATTTTTCGCGTTCAAGGTGCAGAACCGCCATTCGCAGACCGAGATTCCCGTCTACGATTTCGAGCGAATTCCGAACACGGTTTATATGAGCGACGCACAGGCTCAGGACCTTCGCCGTGTGCTCGATGGAATCAATGCGGAATACCAGGGTGAAGAGGCAGGCTACGAGGACGTGATCTGGTCATATTTGCGGGTTCTGCTAATCAAGTCCGCGCGCCTGGGCGGCGACGCCGTCACCGAGGTCAATTCGTCGCGTAGCGTGCTGTTGTCGCGACGCTTCAAGAGCCTGCTGGAAAAACATTTCACCACGATCCACGACGTCGCCCGCTACGCATGCCTGCTGAACGTCACGGAACGCGCATTGAACGATGCAACGCGCCAGGCGCTCGGCAGCACTGCGGCCAAGCTGATTCGTGAACGCGTGATGCTGGAAGCGAAGCGTCTGCTGCTGCATTCCGAGGTCAATGTGGCGGAGATCGCAACACAGCTTGCCTTCGACGACCCGGCCTACTTCAGCCGATGTTTTCGCAAGCATACGGGCCGCTCGCCCATCGACTTCCGCCGCAGCCTGGAAAAACTGAGCATCTGAAGCAGTGGCACGACACACGCCCGGTGCGAGTAGAAAAGTCCAACATAAGCCGCACTTCGTCCTAACTCTCGGAACCGCCGCACTCCTAGAATTTGCGTGTCCCCGTCACTCGGGAAACGTGAAAGCAATCAGGAGAGAAAAGGCGTGAATACTTCGTATCAAGATCAAGGGTTGTCCTCTGAACGGTCCGCCCTCTTCACCGGTATCCTCGACCGCATGGCGGCCAAAGTTGCAGAGGACGAGCCGACGCTCGGCGTCGAATTCCCTCAGATCACGGCGACCGATGGAAAGTGGGTGCTGCTTCCGGCGTCGCTGTCCGCAGGCTACAGCGGTTCAGCCTGGAGCCACGGCAACTGGTTTTGCGGGTTCTGGGTCGGACTTCTGCTGACGTCGTATTTGCACACCGGTCAGCACAAATACCTCTCGTGGGCCCGCGAGCGCATGCGCCTCGTCGCCCAGCGAGCGCAGGACCCTAACACGCACGACATCGGCTTCATCTTCGACAGCAGCGCGGTGCCCGGCTATGAAATCACCCGCGACCCGTGGTACGCGCAAATCGCAATGGAAGCCGCGGACAAATTGCGCGCCCGTCTTGTCACCACGCACAGTGGCGCCTATCTCGCTTCCTGGGGCCCGCTCGACGATCCGCGCGGACGCAGCGCCTCAGCTATCGACACGATGGCTAATCTATCGTTGCTTTACTGGGCGGCGAACCATTCCGGGGACGGCAGTTATCGCCTCGCCGCCGAAGCGCACTCCGTCATGACCGCGAAGGCGTTTATCCGCCCCGACGATTCGACTTACCACGCGGTCGAGTACGACGTGACAACCGGTGTGCGCCGGCGCGGCTACACTTTTCAGGGCGCATTCGACGAATCGGCGTGGAGTCGGGGCCAGGCGTGGGCCGTCTATGGCTACGTGAACACGGCGCGTGAAACCGGCAAGCGCGTCTGGCTGGATCTTGCAGGACGCCTGGCGGCGTACTATCTGCGCCGGCTCGATGGACGTCTGGTGCCACCGTGGGATTTCGACGCCACCGGCGCGGACGCGGAAATCAAGGACACGGCCGCAGCAGCGGTGATGGCGTCAGCGCTGATCGAGATGGGCCGTCTGCATCCCGATCCTGCCGGGGCGGTTCGCTGGCGCGAACACGGACTTGCGATGCTCGAAGCTCTGTGTCGTGACGAGTTTGCCCACGAACCTGCGCAGCGCGGACTCCTGAGGAATTCCTGCTATTCGAAGCCGCACAATGAAGGCGTCGACGGCGCGACGATGTTCGGCGATTTCTTCTTCGCCGAAGCGCTGAGTCGCGTGATGTTGCCAGGCAAGCTTCGGCCCGGCACGCAACGCGTATCGCTCGCCTGAAGCGCCCCTCCCTCGCGGTTCGCAACCCTCGCTAGCCAGTCCGTCCATGATATCGAACGAACTTCCGCATTTCGTACCTGCTGACCTACCCGATGACCTGCTGGTCGGACGCATCTGGCGAAACGCGCCGATCGACGGGCCGTCGGTCGTCGTTGTTCGTGCCGGTCAGGTCTGCGCTCGGCCCCGTCGAGAACATCGGCCACGCATTGCTCGCGCCATGCGATCTTCAGGCCATCAAGGCATGCGGCGTGACCTTTGCCGTGAGCCTGCTCGAACGGGTCATTGAAGAACAGGCTGCGGGCGACGCGACGCAAGCCGACACGGTGCGCGCGACGATCGCGCAACTGATTGGCACTGATCTCTCCAGGATTCGCCCGGGCACGCCGGCTGCCGACAGTCTGAAGCGGGAACTGGAACGGCGCGGTGCATGGTCGCAATATATGGAGGTCGGCATTGGGCCTGACGCAGAGGTGTTCACCAAGTCGCAACCGATGTCGGCAGTCGGTTACGGCGCCGACGTTGGGCTGCACCCGGCCTCCCGCTGGAACAATCCCGAACCGGAAATTGTGCTGGCGGTAAACAGCCGCGGAACGATCGTCGGTGCAACCCTCGGCAACGACGTCAATCTGCGCGACATCGAGGGGCGCAGTGCGTTGCTGCTGGGCAAAGCGAAAGACAACAACGGCTCATGCGCGATCGGTCCTTTTATCCGGCTGTTCGATGATCGCTTCACGATGGACTCGGGGCGGGCGGCCAGCGTGTCGCTCAGGATAGAAGGCGCGGACGACGGATTCATTCTCGAAGGCGTGAGCCACATGCGCGAGATCAGCCGTGACCCAGAGGAACTCGTCGCCCAGACTGCCGGCCCGCATCACCAGTATCCCGACGGCTTCATGCTGTTCCTCGGCACTCCCCCCTCGACCGCACTGCTGCCATGGTGGGCCGTTCCTGTGGCATAGCAGCCGGATCGTTTTGCGCTCACCGCGACAAGGGATGCGGCGAGTGCGCGGACGCACGCGCGCCCAGCGCTGCGGCCGCCTCATCTTCCGGCTCTGCGTACAGATCCCGCTTGAACGTCTCGGCGAGGAAAAACGCGCACACCAGGCTCAGCAACCCTGTCGCCGCGATATAGATCGAAATGGGCAGCGTCTGGCCATACGTCGCGAACAGATAGGTGGCGATCAATGGCGTCGGTCCTGACGTGATGATGCCGGCGATCTGATACGGCAGCGAAGCACCCGTATAGCGCACCCGCGTCCCGAACAGTTCCGCAAACCACGTCGATTGCACGCCGTACACCGACGCCTGGCTCAACGCGATACCGCAGACGTACGCCACGAAAATCAAGGTTGGATTGCGTGTCTCAAGCAACGGAAAGAACGCGAATCCATAGATCGCCACGAACACCGCGCCGAGCATGAAGACGGTCCGGCGTCCAATAACGTCCGACAGTTTGCCGAACAGCGGCAGCGTGATCAGTGCAAACGCGCAGCCCACAATGATGGCGTTCAGCAGCAGTCCACGCGACAAGCCGAGCCGCGTCGTTCCGTATACCAGCACGAACACGTTGATCACGTTGAAGGTGATGTCGACCGCGAAGCGCGTGCCGATCGTCAGCACGAGGTCTTTCGGATGCCGGCGCAGCAATTCGATCAGCGGCGCCTTCACGACCTGCTTGCTCGCCTTGATCTGCTCGAATACCGGCGACTCCATGACGCGCAGGCGGATGAACAGGCCGACCGCGATCAGCGCGACGCTCAGCAGAAACGGGAGGCGCCATCCCCATGAATAGAACGCGTCTGACGGGAGACTCGAGACGGCTTTGAACACCGCGGTCGAGAGCATCAGTCCGAGCGGCACGCCCAATTGGGGGAATGCGCCGAAGAAGCCACGTTTCCTGACCGGCGCCGTTTCGACCACCATCAGCACCGCGCCGCCCCATTCGCCGCCGACGCCGAGCCCTTGCAGGAAGCGCATCGCGACCAGCAGGATCGGCGCCCAGACGCCGATCGAGGCGTAAGTCGGCAGCAGGCCGATCACGAAAGTGCCCACGCCCATGATCGTCAGCGTCGCGACGAGCGTCGCCTTACGTCCGATGCGATCGCCAAAGTGCCCGAAAAACACGGCGCCGAAGGGCCGTGCGAGATAGCCGACCGCAAAACTGCCGAACGCCGCGATGGTGCCGACCATCGGATCGAACGAGGGGAAAAACAGCTTGGCGAAGACCAGCGCCGAAGCGGTGGCATAAAGAAAAAAGTCGTACCACTCGATGGCGGTCCCGACCACCGAAGCGACCAGCACACGGTTGACGGCCGAGCGGCTGATAACCGGCGCGTTGCCGGATGAAACGGGCGATATGTTCATGTCTCCTCCCTTCTCTGGGAATCTATGTTTTGAACTGCTGCGGGTCGGCGGCGTGGGTCCCCGCCCGCAGTTGCGATCAATTCACTGCGCTCACCAGTGCAGTTCCATCGGGAACTGGTCGAGCGTTTCGACGCCGCCCGAAGTTAACCGCACGATACGTTCCGTGCGCAAACCGCCGACGTTCGGCACCGTGATCGTCGCCTTCAGGGTAAAGACCATGTTTTCCTGGAGCACGGTCTTGTTGCCCGGCCCGATCCACGGCGCTTCTTCCTCCGGGTCCATGCCGGTGCCGTGACCGGTGCCATGGCCGCGCGCTTCGCTCGAGTATTGCTCGTAGTTCGATTTCACCAGCGCCTGCTGGATCACCGCGTTCAGTTCCATGGCCGCCATGCCCGGACGCGCGGCGGCCAGCCCTGCTTCAACTGCGCGCGCCGCTGCGGCGACGATCGCCATCTTTTCGGGATTCGCCGGACCGTAGGTGAAACCGCGTCCGCCATCGGCCACGTACCCACGATAACGCGCACCGATGTCGGTCATGATCAGGTCGCCCGGTTGCAGGATGCGGTCGGTGGGGCGCGCCAGGTTATAGGCCGAGCGCGGACCGGATTGCACCATCGAATCGAACGCGGTCCGGTCCGCTCCTCCCGCGAGCATCGCACGGTCAGCGATCAACGCGAGTTCACGCTCGGTGTAGGGACGGCCGTCCGCGAGCGCGTCGCGAATCGCGGCCATCGCCGAATCGGTCAAGGCGGCGGCTTTGCGCATCAGCGCGACCTCGGCCTCGCTCTTGATCGCCTTGATTTCGGCCAGCACCATCGTCGGCTCGAGCTTCAGTTCGCCGAGACCGGCGTTCAGGCGCTGCAACAGGTCCGCGGGGATATAGGCGGCGCCGGCGAGGCCGACCGTGCCGCTGCGGTGCCGCGCCGAAAATGCCTGCACCTGTTGCGTGACTTCACGCAGGCTGCGCACCTCGAACGCGGTCACGCTCGTCGCGTAATCGAAACATTGATCCGACACGAACAGCACGGGATCGCCGTCCACCGGCAGCAGCAGGATCGCGTTGGCAATGTCCGATACGCCGTCGAGCGGGCGGAATTCGGTAAAGTAGCCGATGTTCGCGCCACGCCAGCAATCGCCGAAGGCGAGCAGGCCGACCAGGCCCGCCTTGTCGAGTGCGCTGCGGACCTTGGCGACGCGGCCGAGGAACTCGTCGGTAGTGATGCCTTCCGGCGGGATGTCTGCGGTACGGATGTTCATTGCTTCTTCGTCTCCTGTGCGGCTGCATGCGGATGCTGGATGCAGCCGGTCTCGATACCCATGGTGGGAAACCGCCCGCCTTGGAATGCAGGGCGTATGCTCCATAGTAGAATCGATCGATATGCTTTTATAATGAAAAATAGCGCAAAATATATATCGATACGGAATACATGGAGACGACATCGTGACCTCGGCCAATCCTCGGGACAACGGCGCGGGGGCCATCGCGACGGGCCGCTTCGACCCCACGCGCCTCAAGACTCGCCAATTGGCCCTGATCGTTCAGCTCGACACCCACCGCTCGGTATTGCGCGCGGCGGACGCCGCGCACATGACCCAACCCGGGGCGACCAAGTTGCTGCGGGAACTGGAAGAGACTATGGGTGTGCCGTTGTTCGAGCGGCATCCGCGCGGTGTCGAGCCCACCTGGTACGGCGAAGTGCTGATCCGCCATGCGCGCAGCGTGCTGGCGGAGTTGCGGCACGCGTACGACGAAGTGTCCGCGCTCAAAGCCGGCCTGACCGGGCAGGCGATGATCGGCACCGAGGTCACGGCGGCCACCAACCTCGTGCCGCAGGCCGTGGCGCTGCTGAAGAAGCGCTTTCCGCAGATTCGCATCAACATCGAGATGGAGTTCAGCGAGGTGCTGGTGCAGCGTCTACAGGAAGGCAAGCTGGATATGATCGTCGCCCGAATCCGCAATCCGGACGATCTTGCGGAACTGCACTACGCCCCGCTCGCAGAAGCGCAGCACGCGCTGTTCGCACGCGTTGGCCACCCGCTCGTCAAGCGCAAGACTCTGAGCTGGAACGAACTGGCGCCGCAAACATGGATTCTGCCGCCCAAAGGCAACGTCATGCGCAATCAGTTCACGCAACTTTTTCTCGAAAGGCAGCTCGCGTTGCCGACGGATGTGGTCGAGAGCTCATCGCTGCCTGTCATCACGAGTCTGCTGCAGATGAGCGATATGATCGCGCCGCTTGCGCGTGAGCCGGTGCGGCCGTATTGCATTGCCGGCGCGCTCGAACCGCTCCCGTTCGAACTCGATCTGAAGCTTGGACCGGCGGGCATCGTCACCCGGCGCGGCGACAGGCTCTCGCCGGGTGCGCGGGCGATGCTGCAAGCGCTGCGCGAGGCCGCCGGATTCGACACCCAAGGCCCCGACGCCGACAGCGACTGACTTACCGCAACGGGACTCAGCGCGCGCCGTCCACCGCGACGGTTGCGCCAGGTTGTAGTAGCCATTCATGAGCCGGCTCGTTATGTACGTGCCAGGCGCGGCGCGGACCGGCCATCACATTCAGGTAGTAGAGGTCGTAGCCGTGCGCGGCGGCAACCGGGTGATAGCCGCGCGGCACCAGCACGACATGCTTGTCGTACGCCGCAAGCGTTTCGTCGAGACCGCGGTCGTCGGTATAGACGCGCTGAATCGCGAAGCCCTGAGGCGGCGAGACGCGGTGGTAATAGGTTTCCTCAAGATAGGTCTGCTGCTCGCCATCGTCGGTATCGTGCCGATGCGGCGGATAGCTCGACCAGTTGCCCGCCGGCGTCACCGATTCCACCATCAGCAAGCTCTCCGCCGGCTCGGTTTCCGGAAGGATGTGGCGCACGTGACGCAGATTGGCGCCAGCGCCGCGGGTTTCCTGCTTGACCTCGTCAGGTGCAATGAAGCGCGGCGGCAGACCGCCCTTCGCGGGCGCGGAGCAAATTCCGAGTTCGACGTCGTCCGTGGCCACGATCGTGTAGCGCGTATGCGGCGGCACGTACATGGACCACGGCGCGCCATCGAACGGCGACATCCGTGCGCCGATCTCGCGGCTCGCGAGTCCTTCGCAACCGACTATTGCGTGCCCCTTGACGAGCACGATCACGACTTCGCGATTGCCTGTATCCTGCGTGACCGTGGCGCCGACCTTCAGGTCGAAAACATCGAAGCCAACGTATTTCCAGCCGGCGCTTGCCGGCGTGATATGGATGATCTGGCCGTCTTCGGCATGCTTTGACGGTTTGACGAGCAGCTTGCTCATGTTTTCCTCCGGTTGTTCAGGACTGCTACTCGACAGAACGCGGCGGTCGCTGCGACAACGTGCATGACCTTAAGCGGTACAAGCGTTCATGGCTTTGACGACGCCTTGTGCGCGAATCGCTGCCAGATGGCGTGCGACTTGCGCGACGAAGCGCGGCTGTGCACACAGATCGCATCCGAAAATCGACTCGATTTCGAACAGTGTTTCTACCGCATCAACGGCATCCGCGTGCCAGGTCGAGCGGACCGCCTCGGTCAGCGTGTCGGCCAGGGGATCCGCGATCGCGTAGGTGCGCCCTGTCTCGTCCTGACCGCTGAGGTACGCTATCCAGCCGGCCAGCGCAAACGCAAGACGTTCGGTCGGCGCGCCGCTTTTCAAGTTGGCGCGCACGCTTTCCAGCCAGCGCTGTGGTAGTTTCTGCGAGCCGTCGGTCGCGATCTGTTGCAAGCGGTGATCTAGCGCGGTGTTGCGAAAACGCGTGAACAGTTCAGCGCGATAGCTAGCCAAAGCGGGGCGCGACAGCGTCGGCTCCACCTCGTCGCGCAACATGCTTTCGACAAAGTTCAGCACGGACGGCGCACCGATCGCCTGATCGACGGTGTCATAGCCGATCAGCGACCCGAGGTACGCGAGCACCGAGTGCGCGCCGTTCAACATCCGCAATTTGGCCTGCTCATAAGGACGCGCGTCACCCACGAGCGTCGCGCCTGCGCGCTCCCACGCCGGCCGCGGTCCCGCGAAGCGGTCCTCGATCACCCATTGCGAAAACGGCTCGGTCATCACCGGCCAGGCATCGTCGGCGCCGAGTTGCTTCGCTACGCGCGCGCGATCGGCCTCGGTGGTAAGCGGCACGATCCGATCCACCATGGTATTGGGAAATGCGCCCTCCCGCTCGATCCAGTCGGCCAGCACAGGATCCGTTTGGCGCGCGAACGCCAGCGTCAACGCGCGCATCGTATCGCCGTTGGACGGCAGGTTGTCGCACGACAGCACGGTAAACGGGCCCTGACCAGCCGCGCGGCGCAGCGCCAGCGCACGCACGACGAAACCGATCGCGCTACGCGGCGCGGCGGCCTCGCGCAGATCATGGGCGATGTCGGGATGATCGAATTGCAACGCGCCGCTGGCCGGACTGCGGCAATATCCTTTCTCTGTGATCGTCAGGCTGACGATATGGCAGCGCGGATCGGCCATCGCATCGAGCACGGCGGCGGGCGATTGCGGCGCGACCAGCGAAGCGATCAGCGCACCGACTACCTGCACCGACTCCGCGGTGCCGTCGCGCACATCTACGGCATACAGATGATCCTGCGGAGTGAGCGCCTCCGACGTGTCCGCATGTCGCAACGACACACCGACGATGCCCCAGCGGTGATCGCCCGCGCGCAACGTGTGCTCCGTGTACACGGCCTGGTGCGCGCGATGAAACGCCCCGAGGCCCAGATGGACAATGCCCGGTGCGAGGCTCGCGCGATCGTAGCCGGGAACGACGACCTCGCCAGCAGCGCTCGCCGCCAGCGAAGGCAAGGCGGCGTTACTCAGCCGCATGATCGGCCGGATGTTTGGCGAGCCCTTCCCAGATGCCGTTCAGGTAGACCGCACCCAGCGCGCGGTCGAACAGCCCATAGCCGGCGCGGCCCGTTTCGCCCCAGATCATTCGCCCATGGTCCGGCCTTGCATAGCCTTCAAAGCCGGTTTCGAAATAGGCCTTGACGATTTCCGCCATGTCGAGCGAGCCGTCGGCCGAGCGATGCGAGGTCTCATGAAAGTCGCCCGCCGCATTGGTCTGCACGTTACGCAGGTGTGCAAAATGAATCCGGCCGCGCCCGCCGAACTCGCGCACGAGTGCCGGAATATCGTTCTGCAGGTCCGCGCCCAGCGACCCCGAACACAGCGTCAGGCCATTGGCCGGATCGTCGACGATAGCCAGCACGCGCTGCAGGTCCGCACGATTCTTCACGATGCGCGGCAGCCCGAAAATCGGCCGCGGCGGATCGTCGGGGTGGATCGCCATCTTGATGCCGGCTTCTTTGGCCACCGGAATAATCGCGCGCAGGAAGTAGTCGAGATTGGCCCAGAGACCGGCTTCGTCAAGCGCTTCGTAGTCGCGCAACAGGGCTTTCAATTGCTCGGGCCGATAGCTCGCGTCCCAGCCGGGCAGCTGGATACCATGGCTGACGTCGAGCTCGCGGATCGCTTGCGTGTCGAACGCGAGCGTCGTCGATCCATCAGGCAGGGGCATTTCAAGCGAGGTGCGGGTCCAGTCGAAAACCGGCATGAAGTTGTAGCAGACCACCTTCACACCGCAGGCGCCGAGGTGACGCAGCGTCTGCCCGTAGTTGGAGATGAACGCGTCGCGCGTCGGTTTGCCGAGCTTGATGTCCTCGTGCACCGGCACGCTTTCGATCACTTCCAGCGTCAGGCCGTGAGCCTCTATCTTCTCTTTCAGCGACAGGATCCTGTCGATCGGCCACACCTCGCCCACAGGCACGTCATAGATCGCCGAGACGACCCCGACCATGCCGGGGATCTGACGGATGTAAGCGAGCGGCACGGGGTCGGTCTCGCCATACCAGCGAAAGGTCATTTTCACGTTCAGGTCTCCTCCTCACACGCTCGCCGCGCCCTCAATGACGCTGCGTATCAGTGAATGGTTTGTTCGGCCTTTCCGCGCTGGTCCAGCGCGGCGACGCGGCGTATCGACGCCGGGCGCCTGTCGGGTCCACGCGGGGGAGCAGTCAAGCCTCTGCATACTAACGACGATCGCCATGCCTTTATAATGAAGAAAAATGCTCTATGTATATGATTATGGAATACCTGAACTCGCGGCATCACCGAGGCAGCTGTCGAAGTTCCCCCCGTGCGCCCACGCGTTCCCAAGCGTCCATGTCTTCAGCACACGGCCGCACATACGGCAGTTCGTTGATCGCGCTCGAACCCCAAGCCCCCGGCAGCAGCACCACCGTCGAAGCGAGCCGCAGCGCGATCATCCCGCAGAAGCCGGCAACGACAGCATGCGCCGTGATGTTTCGCACGGCGTCGTCGCAGGCGTGCTGGGCCACCATGTACGAGCTCGTGCCGGGCCGGCATCTCAGTGGCGTGAGCAGGAGAGCGACCATGGCCGAGGAATAATGGGTCGTCGCCGATCGTTTACTGTGTCCGACGGGGATGCGGTGACGCAAGAGATGGCGTAATGAAATCCATGCTCGGCGTATTGGACCTTATTGCCGGCGTGGATTCATAAACTTGAGTGGGCCGATCCTGATTCCGGCCAGCGTGGACCCGGGCAAGGTTCCATCGCCCGACGGGCCAATCTGAATCGGCGCGGACTCTCGGAGTGAGCATCATGAACGTGCGCAGAGTGCGCCGGCTGTTGCTGGTATTGGCGGCGTCGGCCGCCGGTGGCGCCGCCATGGGCCACGGCGGTGGCGGCGGTGGTTGGGCTGGCGGCGGCGGCTTCTATCACGGCGGCGGCTGGGGTGGCGGCGCGCCCGTGGGTCACGGCGGTGGCTGGGGTGGTGGCGCGGCCCAAGGCCACGGCGGCGGCTGGGACGGCGGGCACTTCCACGACAGCCACTTCCACGACAGCCACTTCCACGACGGCCACTTCCACGACGGCCACTTCCACGGGGGCCACTTCCACGGGGGCTGCTGCCACGTGGCGGTCGGCTTCTTTTTCGGCCCGGGCTTCGTCTATGGCTATCCGTACCCGTTCTACCCCTATCCATATTCGTACTACTACCCCTACTGGCCTGTGACGGCCGGCGCATACCCGGCCGATGCGACCCAGTACATCGAGCAAGGGCAGGATGGGCAGCCGGAATCGGGCAGAGGCGTCGCGCCGCAAGCGGCCTACTACTATTACTGCGCCAGACCAGAAGGCTATTACCCTTATGTCAAGGCGTGTCCCGGCGGATGGGCGCGGGTGCCAACGGAACCGCCAGACGGTTGAGTGGGCGTCGAACGAACGACACGGGCGTTGCTTCGGGTCGCCGAGATCCTTTGCCGAGCACCTCCATTCACCACACGGCAGACGTCGAGCTGATCGGGTCCGCGAGGTGAGCGGTGCCGATCGGATGAATTGGGCTGAGCTCCATGCCCGCGTCGATCTCCGCGGCGCTCGCCACGCCCTCGGCCAGCACGAAGGACGGCTCGTTGATCATTGACACGAGGATCCTGGTTGTTCGGCGTGTGTCGATCAGTAACCGCCGCCTGAGGAATTGGTTGAACTGCTAGACGCGCCGTTGCCGCCTTGATTCATATCACCGCCCGCGGCCGCGGATCCTGAAACCGCGGCCATTCCGAGGCAAACGAGACACGCAAGAACTAGCCGAAGCCGCTTCATGGTCACTCCTCGTGGGGAAGCTCGCAGGAAATCCCGTGGAGGAATATCCAGCGAGGCATTAACCGCGCTATTACCGAAGATGCTGAACCGCCGGTGCATGGCGGACGCGTCGCGCGGTTCATCGCGAACGCAGGCGTCGACATAGTCATAAACGTGGCGCTCCGGCGCCTTATTCCCCGTGCGTAACAATGTGGTGCTGGGCCGATTCGCACTCAGGACCGCGGTTTATATCCGGACGCTCGGCGTGTGTGTGTTTGTGGCCGCAGCGATGGCTGCGGCTTTTTTTCCGAGGCTTTTAATGCAGCTCTTAATGCCGGCGCCCTTCCGCATCCACTTGGCAGGGCCTGCGCGAAAGAGGAATAGATTCCCCGACCCAATCGTTTAGATCACATACCATCCGATGGCACACTTCGATGGGAACTCGACTACACCGTCATTCGCTCTGCTGGGGCAATTCACTGGTTCGTTCGCTGGTTGCGACGCCATGTGTAATAGCGGCGATCGCGGGGCGCTACGACGCTGCATTCCGCCGCATTTGCCAGCGGTACGTGACTGCCTTGGAGGGCGTTGTCCTTGCCAGGCAACTGTGGCGTTAGACGCCAAACCACGAACATGCCATGGAAAACAAGGAAGGCGGTCAGGTCCGCAACCATCTTTACGTGCCTCAGTGCTATCTCGCGGGCTTCGCCCATAACTGGGGCAACAAATCACTGCTTTATATCGTTGACTCGACAGTCACGGAAGCCTTTTTCACGACGCTGCAAAACGTCGCGGTCGAACGTGATTTCGACTGGATCGAAACTGGCGGTGAGCATCTTCAACTTTTCGGTTCGAGCTATGCGGAGTTTGAGTCGAAACTAAGCTCCGCATTGGTCCGTACTGATGCCAAGGGGGACTTTCAGAATGACGCCGATCGCGCGATCATTCTCCGACTGGTTGCCCTGCTGGCTGTACGCAATCCGGGCCGCAGTGAGGCCATGCGTCACTTTAAGGAACAGGCAATCCGCAGGCAGATGGAAACTGCCGTTGCAAATCGTCGGCGTTGGGAATCGCAGAAAAGAAAGGCTGCCGAGGCCGGCGTCGAGGGCGCGGCAGACCTCACCTACGAGGAAATCACGGAGTTTGTGAAGCGGGGCGACTATACCATCGCAGCGCCCACGACTGGATACGTTGAACAGGAACTCAAGTCCCTGATGACGGTGTACAAGCTCCTGAATCGACGTAGCTGGTTTGTTGCGAGGGCTGCGCCTGGATCAGGTGGGTTCGCGACTTCGGATCGCCCCGTCACGCTATGCTGGGATGATAAAGAAATGGAGGGCGGATTCTACCCTCCGGGGTTGGGACTTAAAGGTACGTCAGTGTTTTGTACGCTTTCAAAAAGCCTGGTCATCCGCGGGCGATTCGATGACCGCGTTGATGCGATCGAACTGCCAGCCGATGCGGTCGCCGGTATCAATTCGCGGACAATTTTTTATGCGGACCGACGAATCTACGCGGAGAATGATAGGTTCCGGTTTTTAGACCAGCACTTTGTTATGCGCTATGGATTCGATCTATTGTCTATGTTGCTGGGACCATGATGGTGGCTGTTAAGCCTTGACTGTCACGTGGGGCTTTCCCTGCGCGAGCGGCACGCGCCAGGCTTAAGTCAAGATCGCGCGCAACGTGCATGAACGAGTCGAACCGGCGCCGAGAGCGCGGCGCGACTGTCGACAGCAAGCTGCGAACAGCCGTGTGAGACATAGACAGACTCCATTTCTGCGAAAATCCGAACGCATGGGGTGAGCCCCGAATACTTCCGCGTCCGCGCCATCAGAAGATCCCGGTGAAAGTGTACGTGATCAATAAGTCGGCGCTGGGTCCGTTTATTGCGTGTCCGTAGTTTCTTCTTCACGGACGCCGTCCCGAACGCTTAGACAACCCCGATAAATGGACGACATTGACCCACAACCTGCCGCATTCAGCTCTGTCTGGCTCAGGCTCTGGGCTGAATCCACCCAGGACTATTCGATCTTCGCCGTCTCGCCCGAAGGCATTGTCCTGACCTGGAACCCCGGCGGCGAACGCATCCAGGGCTATCGGCCTCACGAGATTATCGGACAGCCCTATTCCGTCCTCTTTTCCGAGGCGGACCGCGCTGCGGGTACCCCCGAGACAGCGCTACGGGCCGCGGCCGAGGCCGGACGATATGCCATCGAGGGCTGGCGCCTGCGCAAAGACGGGACGCCGTTCTGGGCAAACGTCGTCATAACGGCACTGCGCGACAGCCGGGGGCAGCTTATTGGATTCGGCAAGGTGATCTCCGACGTCAGTGACAAAAGGACCGCCCACGACGCGGTACTCAGAAGCGAACGGAGCTTCCGCCTGCTGGTTCAGGGTGTCACCGACTATGCCATCTTCATGCTCTCGCCCGATGGGCACATCACCAGCTGGAATTCGGGCGCACGGCGGATTAAGGGGTACACCGAAGGCGAGATCGTTGGTTCGCACTTTTCCCGGTTTTACACCCCCGAGGATGTGGCAGCGGGTGTCCCTTTCCGGGGACTAGAGACGGCCAGACGGGAGGGCCGTTTTGAGGCCGAAGGCTGGCGCGTACGGCGCGACGGTAGCCGATTTTTCGCGCACGTCATTATCGATGCCATCTATGAGGATGGACAGCTGGTGGGATTTGCAAAAGTCACGCGGGACATTACCGAGCGACGGCGGGCAGCCCAGCTACTTGAGCAAACGCGGAGCGAACTGTTCCAGGCGCAGAAGATGGAAGCGCTGGGCAAACTCACGGGCGGTGTGGCACACGACTTCAATAACGTTCTGCAGGTGCTGCGGGGCAACCTGGAGCTGCTCGAAGGCAGGCATGGCCGCGATCAATGGAGCGCCGAGCGGCTCCGTAACGCGATCGACGCAGTGGACCGCGGCGCGAAGCTCGCATCGCAGCTGCTTGCATTTGGTCGACAGCAACCTCTTGCCCCGGTCGTTGTCAATCCTGCGCGTCAGCTCCGATCGCTCGACGACCTCCTGCGACGGGCGCTGGGTGAGTCAATTGAGATCGAGTCCGTAGTGGCGGGGGGGCTGTGGAATACGATTGTCGACCCGAATCAGTTTGAAAACGTGATCCTCAACCTCGCGATCAATGCCCGCGATGCAATGCCCGATGGCGGCAAGCTCACTCTTGAGCTTTCGAATGCGACGCTCGACGACGAATACGTGTCCTCGGTTCCCGACGTCGCCGCCGGCCAGTATGTGATGCTGGCCGTCACGGACACCGGAACCGGCATGAGCCAGGAGGTGATGGCCCGCGCTTTTGATCCGTTTTTCAGCACGAAGCCCGAGGGTCGAGGTACGGGGCTGGGCCTGAGCATGGCGTACGGCTTCGTCAAGCAGAGCGGCGGGCACATCCGCCTCTACAGCGAGATCGGCGAAGGAACGACCGTCAGGATCTATCTGCCGCGTTCGTCCGGCGCGGCAGTTGAAACCAGAGCGGCCACGCCCGCCGCTTTGAAGCACGGCAACGAGACGATTCTGGTCGTGGAGGACGACCTGAAGGTTCAGTCGACGGTCGTGGAATTGCTTTCAGGCCTCGGCTATGCGGTGCTCAAGGCCAACGACGCCGAGCAGGCGCTGACCGTCGTGGCGAGCGGCGTGCACATCGATCTGCTGTTCACCGACGTGGTGATGCCAGGTGTCCTGCGCAGTCCCGAAATGGCTCGGAGGGCAGTTGCGATGTTGCCGGGGCTGAAGGTTCTTTTTACTTCCGGGTACACACAGAACGCCATTGTGCACGGCGGCCGACTGGACCCGGGTGTGGAGCTGCTGAGCAAGCCATACAGCCGTCAGCAACTCGCCGCCAAAGTGCGGCAGGTGCTCGGCCCTAGCGATAAAAAGGCGAGCGAAGCGGGCGCAGCCGGAAACCATGCGGGTAACGGGCCTGGGGCAGCCGGAAACGGGGGCGGCCTGCGCATCCTGGTCGTGGAAGACGACGCCGCGTCGCTCGAGGCAATCTGCGAACTGTTGGCGCTGGTCGGGATGCGTCCGCAGGGCGCGGCAAGTGCGGCCCAGGCGCTGAACGCGCTTGACGGAAACGACTTCGATGTCCTGCTCACCGACGTCGTCATGCCAGATATGTCAGGCACCGAGCTGGCGCGACGCGCGTTTGCCATCCGCCCGGAACTTCGGATCATTTTCGCTTCGGGAAACGCTGTCCCGGACCACGAGAGGTTCGGGTTCGAATGGTCGGCGCTGCGCAAGCCCTTTACGCTTGATCAGTTGCTTGTCGCCCTTCAACCGACCAGCAGGCGACCGGCCAGCCGTTCTGCCGGTGATGCACAGTCCGCGACGACCGACAAGGCGAGCGAAAGTACTGGTTGAGGAATCAAATGGCTGGCCTACGAATCGCCGGTCAGCTCGATGGCGTCGTGAATACGGCGGGTCCGCTCTCATCAAGAGACGTTCGCGATGCAGCCGCAAAGGACCGCTCATGGCCGGCAGTACGCGCTCGGTATCTGGTGAATTAGCGGCCGCACGGTTCCGATCGAACTGCGTCGGCATGCGGCCGATGAGGGCTTTGCCAGATCTCAGTTTGCTCGGCGATTTCCAGCGCATCGTCAACTAAAGCCCCCGTTATAGCCCTTATGCGTGAACGCCTCCGCGACCTGCGCTTTCTTTTATCACGAGCTTGAACTCGTCCACACGAACAGCCGATAATTCGTCGTTCCAGACGTAGAAAATGCTGCGCCGGTTCGATGATGTTCGATGAAATCACTGCATCGTCGCTGATTGGTGGATCGCTGCGGCAACAAGGTCAGCGACTCGCTATTCCCGGTGAACCGCGCCAGCTTCGTGATTCACAGCGCGATACATGCGGCACGTGAGGATGCGCAGTGTGTTCTGCACACCCATACTCGGGCAGGCGTAGCAGTAAGCGCGCAGAAGGCGGGAGTCCTGCCGATCTCGCAGCAATCGACCATCGTGCTGGCATCGCTCGGGTATCACGACTACGAAGGCATTGCGCTTCGCGACGACGAGAAGCCTCGCCTGGCGGCGGACCTCGGCGACGCGAGGTTCCTGATGCTGAGGAATCACGGATTGCTGACCGTGGGACTGACGATCGCCGATGCCTTCCTCGCAATGTACGGCTTCGAGACAACGTGCCAGATCCAGCTTGACGCTCTGTCAGGCGGCAGCGAGTTGACGGTGGTTGACGCTCAGATCATCGAAAGCGTAGAAGAGGCGGCACGCCATCAAACAGGAGGACTGGGCGGTATGTTCGTTTGGCCGGCTCTGCTGCGCAAGCTTGACCGCAGCGACGACAGCTATCGGACATAACGGACGCCCGATCGGCCGCTCTCTTGCACTTCAAGAAATATGGAACCACCGTCAGCGCACGCCTACAGCGCTCAATGGCGATGCACCATCCGCTACTTGCCCGGCGCCTCGGGCGTCTTTGGCACACGCCCCATCAAATAAAAGTCGTCGTTCGGCCGCATCGAAATGACGTTGGCCATGCGGTTGGACAAGCCGAAAAACGCGGTGATTGCCGCGATGTCCCACACGTCTTCGTCGCTGAAGCCGTGCTTGCGGAGCGTCTGAAAATCGGCTTCGCCGACCGAGCCCGATTCGCGGCAGACCTTGAGCGCGAAGTCGAGCATCGCCTTCTGGCGCGGACTCAGATCCGCCTTGCGATGGTTGACGGCGATCTGGTCGGCGAGCAGCGGCGCCTTCTCGTAGATGCGCAGAATCGCGCCGTGCGCGACCACGCAATACAGACACTGATTCACCGCGCTGGTCGCGACCACGATCATCTCGCGCTCGCCTTTGGTCAGGCCGCCTTCCTTCAGCATCAACGCGTCGTGGTACGCAAAGAAAGCGCGGAATTCGTCGGGGCGATGTGCCAGCGTCAGAAACACGTTCGGAACGAAGCCGGCTTTCTCCTGCACGTCGAGGATGCGCGCGCGGATATCGTCCGGCCATGCGCCAGGCTCCGGCACGGGATAGCGGCTGATGGGCTGAGCATTTGCCATGCGATGTCTCCGTTATGTCAGTGTGGGCATGAAGTTGATTGTAGCAACGGGGCCCACGCCCCGTGAGGCGTGCTGACGCCAGCCGCGCGGGGCGTTGTGCTCGACAAACGCCGACATCGACGCCGCTATCGTCTAGACTTTCTGGTCAAGGGGCGTGTGCCGGACAGCGGCGAGCGTCGGAGTCATCGCAGTGATCGAGGGAGCCATCATGTCAGACGTTTTGCGCGGCGCGCGGGCCACCGTCGTCAAAGTGCGGCCCGACCGGGAGATCGCGACGACCCAGCGGCTTCCCTACTTCGTGGGTATTTCCGCGGGCACGGCGGGCAGTACGGGCTTGTCGATGTACATGGTGGTGGTGCCGCCCGGCGGCCACGCCGAGCCGCATTTTCACGCGGACTACGAAACCGCGATTTACCAGCTCGAAGGCAGAATCGAGACCCGCTATGGGCCGGGTCTGCGCGACTCGGTCATCACGGAAGCGGGGGACTTTCTGTTCATTCCTCCGGGCGTGCCCCATCAGCCATTCAATCTCGACGACACCACCGCCGCGCGAGCGATCGTGGCGCGCAACCATGCGGACGAGCAGGAACGTGTGGTGCCGTATGACCCGGCGGTGGATGCCTGAGCTGACGGGAGGCATTGCCGCGGTTCGAATGCGCAGTTGGCTCTCGCAGTTGGCTCTCGCGGTTGGCTCTCGCAGTTGGCTCTCGCAGTTGGCTCTCGCAGTTGGCTCTCGCAGTTGGCTCTCGCAGTTGGCCCTTGCGATTGGCCCTTCAGCACGCCGCAAACCAGCCCCTGCGAACACGATGGCCAGGCGAATCTGAGCGCCACCGTCCGCGTGTGCCCATCGCTTCCACCACCCGGCAAACGTTCCGTCCCGCGCGGCCCTTCTCGCTGCGTGCTTTCCCCACTTATGCTTAAATCCGCTTTCCGAAGCGACGCGCGCACCGTTTCACTCGGCCAGCGGCTCCTGTCGTCCAGGCGCGGAACATGCGGCGTGTTCGCCAAACGCCGGTGCAGGTCCGGCGATTCGATATCCGATTTCATTGACTTCCACTGCATCTCAGGAGCGCGGTCGTGTGGCATTTTCCGGTTGCTATTCCACCCTCGCTGGTCGTATGGGCCGTCTTCATGAGCGTGCTCGTCACCCAGCTCGGCCTGCCGCTTCCGGCGGCGCCGATGCTGATCTTCGGTGGAACGATGGCCGCTATGGGACAGACCTCGTATGTCGACGTCGTAGGCGCTGCGGTCGGCGCGACGCTGATCGCCGACTCGCTGTGGTTTTTCACCGGACGCGCATATGGCCGGCGCCTTTTGAACTATCTGGTGCGCTTCTCGTTGTCGCTGGACACGACCGTTCGCGTTACGCGCAACACGTATGAACGCTACGGCGCGCCCATTCTGACCGTCGCCAAATTTCTGCCGGGCCTAGGCTTGGTCTCCGCGCCTTTGCTCGGCACGACCGCCATCAGCGTCGGCGTCTTTCTGTGGTGGGACCTGGTTGGCGCCACGTTGTGGGCCAGCGTGTGGGTGATCGGCGGCGCCGCCTTGCACCATCAGATCGTGCAACTGCTACTCCTCGTGCGACAAAACGGCGGCACGATATTCGACGCGTTCGCGGCGATCTTCGCAGCCGCGCTGCTCTACCGTTGTGTGCGCCGCTGGCAGTTTCGCCGCTGGCTCGCGCATACGCGCATCACGCCGGACCAGCTCGACGCGATGATGAAATCCGACGATCCGCCGCTGATTTTCGATGCACGTCCGCCCAGCGTGCGCGAGCAAGAGTCGCACCGGATTGCCGGTGCGCGGCGGCTGGATCTCGATTCACCGGACCCGATTCCTCCCGAGTTGCTCGAGCGGCCGATTGTCGTCTATTGCGTGTGTCCCAACGAAGCGACCGCCAAGCGCATCGTCAGCCAGCTGCATCGCAAGAATATTCACCATATCCGCGCGCTCAAGGGCGGGCTGGACGCCTGGGAGAAACGGGGCTATCCGGTCGAGCCGTTGCCGCCCGACTTCCATACCGCAATGGCGCATTTGACCGAGGATAAAGGCGGTGAAGGCGAATACACGGTGCGCGCGAGACTGGCCAAGTCGTCGCGTTGATCCGCGCGACGATGCGTGCACCAGGCGGCGACACGCTTGCGGCGCGCGTGACGGCTTCCGGCGATGCGGTCATTGGCCATTCCATGCGCACGGCCTTCCGTGCGGGCCAGTACGCATTTTGAACGCATTTTCAATATTCCAGGCAACCCATCCATCATCGCGTCGCCGGATTATTTCAGTAAAGCATTCCTAAACATAAAAATACGATGCTCATTTAAAGAGCGCGCTGATTCACCCGACACAATCGGGAAAGTCCCGATCAATCTTTTCCGAAAGGGATTGACTGCCTTATTGGCTGGTATATGCTGACTATCAGGCGGTCGTCGCGCGCGTCGCTCAACGCTTTGCAATGCAGCGAATTTAGCTCGCGCAGTTCAAGACGATCATCCCGGTGGCCTGTTTCCTGATCCTGTTGCGGATTTCGAGCAGGCCGCGCAATGCTTCAACGTCGCCAGTCGAGTGTAATCGTGAGAGTCCGAGGCCCTTTGGTGAGATGGAACCGCAGTGACGCGCATGGTTTGCGCGCTGACAGCGCCATCCCCAACGGCAGCAGCGGCAGCCTTGCGTTCCGCCGCTTCCTGTCTGTCTTCCCGATCCTGTCGCGCCGTTCGGTTCGACGTCGTAACGCCACTTCCGCACGCGCGTTCATTGCGGTGCGTACAGACGAAGTCGCTTCGCTGCTGCCGTAGCGCCTTCCACTTTTTCTCCGTTCGATTCGTCCGCGTGGCCAAGCATCCGCATTGGCGTTGGCATCAGCGCGCGCTTCGCAGCCGCACGTTCGCGTCTGCGGTGCTGTGCCGCCTGTGAACGTTCGCCCTTGGTGTGCCTGCGCCTTTGCGCCTTTGCGCTGGTGTGGTTGTGCCGTTGTGCGGCGCGGCTGCGTAGGCGGCGAATCAAGATCGAATGGCTCATTCCGTTAGCAGTCGCGGCCGCCTTGCGTTGACGACGCACGCCAGCACGATCCCGAGATCCTGCGTTTTGCGCGGCAATCGGATTGTGTCGCGCCATGATTAACTGTTTTTATATCGTGCCTTCCGACGCACGCCAACATATTTCGTTATGCGAACGAAACGCTTGATCGGCATCACCGTCGACGGTCGGCTGTTCACCGGCAGTTATTCGAAGGTTGAGCCTCGTCGCTATGCGGGCACACTGCACGACGCCGCGCGCGACGCCACATGGGCCGGCTGTGGCGCAGCATCAGCCGCGACGCATGCCCAAGCGTTACCCACGCTAAAACAGAGAGAACAATCATGCAAGACATCGACGAATTTCTGAAAAAGCACCACGTCACCGAAATCGAAGCCATCATTCCCGATATGGCCGGGATCTCGCGCGGCAAGATCATTCCGCGCAGCAAGTTCGAGTCCGGCGAGTCCATGCGCCTGCCGCAGGCGGTGATGATTCAGACCGTCACTGGGGACTATCCGGCCGACGGTTCTCTGACCGGCGTCACCGACCCGGATATGGTGTGCGTGCCCGACGCCAGCACGATCCGGATGATTCCGTGGGCGGTCGATCCCACCGCCCAGGTGATTCACGATTGCGTCCATTTCGACGGCACGCCGGTGGCCATCTCGCCGCGCCGCGTGTTGCGCCGCGTGCTCGAACTGTACGAGGCGAAGGGCCTCACGCCGGTGATCGCGCCGGAGCTGGAGTTCTACCTGGTCGACATGAACCGCGACCCCGACCTGCCGCTGCAACCGCCGATCGGCCGCACGGGTCGTGCGGAAACAGGGCGCCAGGCGTATTCGATAGAAGCCGTCAACGAATTCGATCCGCTCTTCGAAGACATCTACGAGTACTGCGAGGTTCAGGAACTGGAAGTCGACACGCTGATTCACGAAGTGGGCGCCGCGCAGATGGAAATCAACTTCATGCACGGCGATCCGTTAAAGCTCGCCGACAGCGTGTTCCTGTTCAAACGCACGGTGCGTGAAGCGGCGCTGCGCCACAAAATGTACGCAACCTTCATGGCCAAGCCGATGGAGGGCGAACCGGGCTCGGCCATGCATCTGCATCAAAGCCTCGTCGACGCAGAAACCGGCCGCAACCTGTTCACCAGCGCCGACGGCAAGCCGACTTCACTGTTCACGAGCTACATCGCCGGCTTGCAGAAGTACACGCCGGCACTCATGCCGATCTTCGCGCCGTACATCAACTCGTATCGCCGCCTGTCGCGTTTCATGGCCGCGCCGATCAACGTCGCGTGGGGATACGACAACCGCACGGTGGGCTTTCGCATTCCGCATTCGGCGCCGGCTGCGCGCCGCATCGAAAACCGCATTCCGGGCGTGGACTGCAATCCGTATCTGGCGATCGCCGCGACGCTGGCCGCGGGCTACCTTGGCATCGTGCAGCAACTCGATGCGACCGAGCCGCTGCTCAGTGACGGCTACGCATTGCCGTACCAGTTACCGCGCAATCTGGAAGAAGGCATGACGCTGATGGCCTCGTGCGAGCCGCTCGCCGAAGTTCTCGGGGACAAGTTCGTCACAGCCTACCTTGCTCTGAAAGAAACCGAATACGAGGCGTTTTTCCGAGTCATCAGTTCATGGGAACGCCGGCATTTGCTGCTGCACGTGTGAGGCGGGGTCGAAGAAAAGGCCCGGTTTCAAGACGTGATTCACCCATGCAAAAGCAAACGGGAGGCAGTATGAACTACGGAACAGAACAAACCGCATCCATTCCATCGGTGCGGCATGGCGAATCTGCGCAATCCGCCCTGAACGCGAGGCCCGCGCGCAGCACCGCCGAATACCGCTCGCTCGACGCCGCGCATCACATTCATCCGTTCTCGGATATGAACTCGCTCAATCGCGGCGGCAGCCGCGTGATCGTCAAAGCACAAGGTGTGTATCTGTGGGACTCGGAGGGCAACAAGATCATCGACGGCATGGCAGGGCTGTGGTGCGTGAACGTCGGCTATGGCCGCAAGGAACTCGCCGACGCCGCGTACCGGCAAATGCAGGAACTGCCCTACTACAACACGTTCTTCAAGACCACGCATCCGCCCGTCATCGAACTGTCGGCGTTGCTCGCGCAACTGACGCCCGAACCGTTCAATCACTTCTTCTACTGCAACAGCGGTTCGGAAGGCAACGACACAGTGCTGCGCATCGTTCACCAGTACTGGGCGTCCCAGCGCAAGCACGCGAAGAAGGTCGTGATCTCGCGGGTGAATGGCTATCATGGTTCGACCATCGCGGGCGGCACACTCGGCGGCATGCGTTACATGCACGAGCAGATGCCGTCGAAGGTCGAGAATATCGTCCATATCGACCAGCCCTACTACTTCGGCGAAGCGCAAGCCGGTCAAACGCCGGAAGAATTCGCGCTCGCTCGCGCGCAGCAACTGGAAGCGAAAATTCTCGAAATCGGCGCGGACAACGTGGCGGCGTTCATTGGCGAACCGTTTCAGGGTGCGGGCGGCGTGATCTTCCCGGCCGCCACCTATTGGCCGGAGATTCAACGCATCTGCCGCAAGTACGACATTCTGCTGGTCGCCGATGAGGTGATCGGCGGCTTCGGCCGCACCGGCGAATGGTTCGCGCATCAGCACTTCGGCTTCGAGCCGGATCTGCTGACACTGGCGAAGGGCCTGACGAGCGGCTATGTGCCGATGGGCGCGGTCGCACTGCATGAGCGTGTCGCGCGAGCGATCATCGGCAGTGGCGACTTCAATCACGGACTCACCTATTCCGGCCACCCGGTGGCAGCGGCCGTCGCGCTCGCCAATCTGACGCTTCTGCGCGACGAGAAGATCGTCGAGCGCGTGAAGAACGACACCGGCCCGTACTTCCAGAAAAAACTGCGCGACACCTTCGCCCATCACGCAATCGTCGGCGACATTTGCGGTGCGGGTCTGGTGGCCGGCCTGCAACTGGCGGAAAACCCCAACGCGCGCAAACGTTTCGCCAACGGCGGCGAAGTCGGCACGATCTGTCGCGACTTCTGCTTCAACGGCAACCTGATCATGCGCGCCACCGGCGACAGGATGCTGTTGTCGCCGCCGCTCGTGATCAGCCGGCCGGAGATCGATGAGATCGTGTCCAAAACCAAAGCCGCCATCGACGCAACCGCGCAGCACTTCGGTATTGCGTGAGCCGTGCTGACGCGTCGTCTGAAGTTATCCGGCATCTTTGCCCATCGCGGCGGCGCCTCGCGCGGCGCCGCGATGCCACCCGCGGCCGCGAACTCGAAGACCGGCCGCTTTACTATTTGCGATCGTCCACACCATACTGTCATCTTGTTCGTATCCCGCTTTCGAGGAGCCGTAGATGACCGTTCAACTCACTCGCGAATTCGCGTCCCGATTCGCCAACCTCGCGCTCGCTCACCTCACACGCGAGTATCCGAATAAACTGACCCATTCGCTCGCCGGGCCGCAGGACGTGCAAGGCCCCCGCGCGCTGCATCCCATTTTCTACGGCAGCTACGACTGGCATTCGTGCGTGCACGGCTACTGGCTGATCCTGCATTTGCTGGAGCGCTTTCCCGACCTTCCCGAAGCCGCGCGCATCGTCGCAGTGGTCGACGAGCATTTCACCGACGCCAACGTGGCGGGCGAACGTGCGTATCTCGAGCTGCCGCATAACCGGGGGTTCGAGCGGCCGTATGGCTGGGCCTGGCTGCTGGCACTCAGCGCACAACTGGCCTCGCTTACGCGCCCGGAAGCGGCGCGCTGGTCAAAAGCTTTTGCACCGCTCACCGGGATCTTCGTCGAACGCTTCGAAGAATTCTTGCCGAAGGCGACCTACCCGCTGCGCGTGGGGACGCATTTCAACATGGCCTTTGCGCTCGCTCTCGCGCTGGATTTCGCGCGGCAGACTTCGCGCGACTCGCTCGAAGCGCTGCTGGTGAATACCGCCGAGCGCTGGTTTCTGAACGACGTCGCCTGTCAGGCGTGGGAGCCCGCCGGCGACGAATTCCTGTCCCCTTCGCTGATGGAGGCCGAATTGATGCGGCGCGTGCTGCCGCCGGCGCAGTTCGTCGACTGGTTCGGACGCTTTCTGCCGGAGGTCGGCGCGAAGAAGCCGGCGACGCTATTCGAGCCGGCCACCGTGACGGACCGCAGCGACGGCAAAATCGCGCACCTGGACGGGCTGAACCTGAGCCGCGCGTGGTGCCAGCGTTCGCTCGCGCGCGCGCTGCCAGCCGGCGATATCCGCCGCACGGTGTTGTTCGAGGCGGCCGAGCATCATCTGCAAAGCGCGCTGCCCCATGTAGCCGGTGATTACATGGGCGAGCACTGGCTGGGCACGTTCGCGACGCTTGCGCTGGAGGCTTGAATAAAGCGAAGTGAAAGGCTGAACGGTTACGGCGCCGCGAGCGCGCAACGGTTGCCAGGGCAGAACCGTTTCACGCTGCCAGCGCCGCCCATTCATTCGCAGCCGATCGCGCGCCGCAACCGCACATCAGCCGGTTCGCGAACCGGCTGATGCGTCATTGCGCGATGATCTTCTTCGGCTTCGGCGGCGCTTGCATCTTGCTGTACTGGAATGCCGGCGTCGCCTTCAGTGCCGCCTTGGTGGCGCCGGCCAGATAGAAATTACCGCCGCGAATGTCGAGCGCGGCGATCGGCACCGCCACATCGTGCGATGCGACGCCGAGAAAGCCACCAGCGGCCACGATTGCCGCGGACAGCGAACCGTCGGGTGCGACCACGAGATCGACCACCGTGCCGATCTTCTCGTTCTGGTCGTTGTACACGGCCTTGTTCAGAATGCTCTTCTTCACGCTCCAGCCGCTCAGCAGCGCGTTCGACTGCTCGACTGTGACGCTCAGCGGCTGAGTGCCGGCGACTTGCGCCTGAGCGCCGATGCTGAGCGATGCCATTACTGCTACTGCGACTGGAACAACCAGCTTACCCAATGTCATATGTTTTACTCCGTTCGTGGTGGGCCTGGGAGGCACATGCTGCGCCAAGGGGAATCGTTGCGGAACCCATCATACCGACTGTACGGCACGGTTGCAGTCAAGGGGTGGTACTTCTATCGTCGCCACCGCTCGCTGGCACACAGCGGTAGAATCGCGCGAGCAATGATAGCCGTCTAAAACTGGAAGCAAAGCGTGCGAACCGAAGGTGCAAGTTTGACTGAGCTCGAACAGGGTTTCATTTTGACCCGACATTGGCGGGACACACCCGCCGGCACCGAAATCGAGTTCTGGCTGGCAACCGACCGCGGGCCCCGCCACATCCGGCTACGCCCTCAACCTTCGGTGGCATTCATTCCCGCCGAACAGCGCGAGCGCGCCGCGGCCATCCTGCGTCGCGACGCGCCGCTCGATCTGCGTCCGCTCGAACTGCGCGACTTCCAGCATCGGCCGGTGATGGGGCTTTACTGTCCGCAATACCGGCAACTGACAGGCTTCGAAAAACGCCTCAAGCAAGGCGGAGTCGACGTCTACGAGGCCGATATCTTCCCGCCCGAGCGCTACATGATGGAGCGCTTCATCACCGCGCCGGTGTACTTCGGCGGCGAGCCGCAAAGCAGCGGGCCGCTGTTGAATAGCGAGTTGAAGCCGGCCACCGGCTATCGTCCGCCGTTGAAGCTCGTCTCGCTCGACCTCGAAACCAGCGCGCACGCCGAGCTTTATTCGATTGCACTGGAAGGCTGCGGACAGCGCCAGGTCTATATGCTCGGCCCGCCAAACGGCGATGCAAGCGCACTCGACTTCGACCTCGAATACTGCGAAACCCGCGCCCAGTTGCTCGAAAAGCTCAATGTGTGGATGGAGCGGCACGACCCCGATGCGATTATCGGCTGGAATCTGGTGCAGTTCGATCTGCGCGTGCTGCAGCAGCATGCCGAGCAGTATCGCGTGCCGCTGCGCCTGGGCCGCGGCGGTGCGGCGATGGAGTGGCGCGAGCACGGTCTCACGCGCAATCACTTTTTTGCGGGCGCCGCCGGGCGCTTGATCATCGACGGGATCGAGGCGCTGCGCTCGGCGACATGGAGCTTCCCGTCGTTCAGTCTCGAATACGTGGCGCGCTCGGTGCTCGGTGAAGGCAAGTCGATCGACAACCCGTATCAGCGCATGGATGAAATCCAGCGCCGCTTCGACGAGGACAAGCCCGCGCTCGCGCAGTACAACCTGAAGGACTGCGAACTGGTTACGCGCATCTTCGCGAAGACGGAGCTGCTACCCTTTCTGCTGGAGCGCGCCACCGTCACCGGATTGCCCGCCGATCGCAGTGGCGGATCGGTCGCCGCGTTCACGCATCTGTATATGCCGCGCATGCATCGGCAAGGCTTCGTCGCGCCCAATCTCGGCGATGTACCCGGCGCCGCCAGCCCCGGCGGCTTCGTGATGGATTCGCGCCCCGGTCTGTACGATTCGGTGCTCGTGCTCGATTACAAGAGCCTGTATCCGTCGATCATCCGCACGTTTCTGATCGACCCCGTCGGTCTGGTCGAAGGCGTGCGCAACCCCGCCGACGACGCGTCGGTGCCGGGCTTTCTCGGTGCCCGCTTTTCACGCACGCGTCACTGTTTGCCGTCCATCGTCGCGCAGGTATGGCAAGGCCGCGAGGCAGCCAAACGCGAGCACGACAAGCCGCTTTCACAAGCGCTGAAGATCATCATGAACGCGTTTTACGGCGTGCTGGGTTCCACCGGTTGCCGCTTCTTCGACCCGCGGCTGGCGTCGTCGATCACGATGCGTGGCCACGAAATCATGCACACCACGCGCGAGCTGATCGAGGCGCAAGGTTACGAGGTCATCTACGGCGACACCGACTCCACCTTCGTGTGGCTGAAACACGCGCATTGCGAGCAAGAAGCCGCGTGCATCGGCCGCGCACTGGTCGAGCGAATCAACGCATGGTGGCGGCAGAATCTGCACACGCGCTTTGGGCTCGACAGCGCGCTCGAATTGCAATTTGAGCGGCACTACCGGCGCTTTTTCATGCCGACGATTCGCGGCGCCGAGGAAGGCAGCAAGAAACGCTATGCGGGACTCACCGTATTGCCGGACGGCGGCGAGGAGATCGTCTACAAAGGGCTCGAAACGGTGCGCACGGACTGGACGCCGCTCGCGCAGCAGTTCCAGCAGGAACTATACGGGCGCATTTTCAGGCAGCAGCCGTATCAGGATTACGTGCGTGGTTATGTGCGCGACACGCTCGAAGGCAAGCTCGACGATCAGCTCGTGTATCGCAAGCGCCTGCGCCGGCCACTCGGCGCCTACGAGCGCAACGTGCCGCCTCACGTACGCGCGGCGCGCGTCGCCGATGAGTTCAACCGGGCGCAGGGACGCCCGCTGCAATATCAGAACGGCGGCTGGATCAGCTACGTCATGACGGTCGCCGGTCCCGAGCCGCTGGAGACACTGCGCTCGGCGATCGACTACGAACACTATCTGACGCGACAATTGCAGCCCGTCGCCGATGCCATTTTGCCGCTGCTGCGCGATGATTTCACGACGCTGATGTCGGGGCAAAGGCAGTTGTTCTGACGCGCTGCCAGCCTGGGGGATCACGCCAATCGAGTCAGCAGCGCTCGTGGTGAGCGAGCGCCCGGGCCGGCTTCTTTAGCGGCTAGCAGGCGAGCTTCGGATCATATCGAGGTGCGGAACACGGCCACGGCGTCATTCAACTCCCGGCTCTGCGCTTCGAGCGAAACGGCGGCAGCCGATGCTTGTTCGACCAGCGCCGAATTGCTCTGCGTCATTTCCTCCATCTGGGTGACGCTCATGTTGAGGAGCTCGATGCCTGCCGTCTGTTCGCTGGAGGCGAGACTGATCTCCGTCATGATGGCGTTCACGCGCCGCACCGCCTGCACCACTTCGTCCATCGTGGCGCCGGCGCGGGCGACGAGCATGCTGCCGTCTTTGACCTTGACGGTCGAGTCGCCGATCAACTCGTTGATTTCTCTGGCCGCTGCCGCCGAGCGCTGCGCGAGGTTGCGCACCTCGGCGGCGACCACCGCGAAGCCGCGCCCCTGCTCGCCCGCGCGGGCCGCTTCGACAGCCGCGTTCAACGCCAGAATGTTGGTTTGAAACGCGATGCCTTCTATCACGCCTACGATGCCGACGATCCGGTTCGAGCTTCCCGAGATTGCATCCATTGTCGCAACGACCTGGTTCACCTCCTGACCGCCGCGCGACGCGATGTCCGACGCGCCCGTGGCAAGCTCCACGGCGCTGCGCGCATTGTCGGCGTTCTGACGGACTGTGGCTGTCAACTGTTCCATGCTGGCTGCCGCCTGCTGCAGCGACGCTGCATGTTGTTCGGTACGCGCCGACAGGTCCACGCTGCCGCCAGCGATCGCGCGCGCGTCGTGCACGATCGCTTGCGTGCTCGAGCGCACTTTCTGAACCGTCTGCACCAGGCTGTTTTGCATGTTCTTCAGCGCGTCGAGCAGATAGCCCATTTCGTTGTGGCGCTGCACGGCGATCATGCCGGTCAGGTCGCCATCGGCAATACGGCCGAAGTGGTCGACGGCCATGTTGATCGGCTGCACGATCGCCCGCGCCAGGGTTCGCTGCGCCAGCACGCCGATCAGGAGCGCAAGCGCACCGGTTACGCCGAGCGCCCACAGCATGACGCGAAACCGCGCCTCCGCCCGCTCGAAGCGCCTTTTCTCGCGTACCACCTGATAGTCCTCGAGCGCCGTCAGCGCGGCCTGATAGTCGGCGAACAGCGCGGCCGGCGCCTCGCGCTGCGTCGCGAGGAAATCGACGAGGTTGTCGTCGTCGAGCTGTTTCAGCGCGAGCTGGAACACCTGCTTGAGCAGTTGCTGGCGCCTGGCGTTTAGTGCGTCGAACAACGGCTGTTCCGTGCTGTCCGGCAAGTGCAGTGCACGGTAAGCGTCCAGTTCGCGGTTGCTCTCATCGAGCAAGACATGCAATTGCGCGATGGCAGCTTTGGCCGGTTTGCCGGCGCTGATGATCTGCTCCGTTTCGCCGAGACCGCCGCGCAGTTGCAAAAGACGTTCGGAACTGGTCTTCAGGTGCAGCAGCGACGCCGTATCGTCCTGATACATGTCGCGCAATGCAGTGCTGCTGTCGTACAGGCCGCCGATGCCGGCCACGATGACGAGCGTCAGCAGCAGCGTGTAACCCGCAATCGTCGCGGCCAACCCACCGCGGATGGTGATGTTTCTGCGCATAGGCATGAGACCCGGGCAGGCAGCGGCGACGTGCCACCTGCTGCGGGTCCGTTCCTCCGGATAGCAATGATCGAGCGGTGAAAGGAGTAATTGATCGGAAACCGACTCACAGCTTTACGGCGGGAACGCCGCCGGAGATTTGCGGCAATGCGACATTGAAATAGCGAATTGCGACAGGCGAAGGCCGTGCTCGCTTGCCGGGTTCAGCTCGGTAAGCCGGGGATGACGTCCGCAGCGGTGCTCGCGATTGGCATAGAGGACTCGGCGCTCCATTCGAACTGGCTTTATCTGGAGATCTTTTTCGAGCTCGATGCCTTTCGTGCGGAGGCCTATCAATCCGATCGCCAGCATCACGATCAGCATCGCGCACGCGATGAACACGAACACGCCGGTCTTGCCGAACTGCTTCAACACGGCCGCGCCGAAAACGGTGGCTTCTTCAGCGTAGCCTTAAAAAGCGTTGACAGACCCACTCCGACACTATATTGTGAGCTTTGAAATATTCAAGAAGCCTGATTGCTGATCATCATTTTCCGCCTCTTCTGCGCGGTACTCGCTATCCTCTCCTCTTCCTTGAAGTTTTTGTCGCTCCGCAACGGAGCCATTATTTTTATTTCAAGGAATTTTCATGGATACCGGTACTGTCAAGTGGTTCAACGATAGCAAAGGCTTTGGCTTCATTACTCCTGATGCTGGCGGCGACGATCTCTTCGCTCATTTCTCGGAAGTTCGCGGCGACGGTTTCAGGACGCTCGCAGAAAACCAGAAGGTGAGCTACGAAACAAAGCGCGGCCCGAAGGGTATGCAGGCCGCGAATATCTCGCCACAGTAATTCATTTCAAGGGCCGGTCTACCGGCCCTTTTCTTGTCTGCCTGACCAGGCTCTATTTACATTTGCTGAAATGTTTCTACATCTTGTCTTTGCGCGAGCGGGACAGGATGACTCGGCTCGGCATTTCGAAGACCTGGTCCCTCCCGCCTCTCTGAATTCCCAGCGCTGCGCCCAAGCAAAACGATTTTAAGCGACACCGAATGCTCGGTGCCGCTGGTCAACTATTCGGGAAAGAAAATGAAAAATATTGAGTATGCCGCTGCCTCATTGGCGAACCGGGGTTGCACATGACCCATTTCCCGCTTTTCGGCAAACGACTGACCTGGGCGACGGCCTTCCTGCTTATAGCGCTGACGGCAGGGTGCGATGGCGGCTCTTCGGGCACCGCTCTCGCTCCGGCAACGGGCGCGACTCAGGACGCGACCCGGCCTGCCGTAAGCTCTGCAGTGCCGTTGCCCGGCGCCACAGGCGTGGGGACGACGACACAGATCACCGCGACCTTCGGCAAAGACATGAACCCGGCAACGATCTCCTCGTCGAGCTTTACTGTAACCGGTTCGGGAGGCGCGCCGATTGCGGGCACGGTGAGTTACATCGTAGGCGCGAAAGCCGCAGTGTTCGCTCCCGCGAATCCGCTGCCTGTAGACACCGCCCTTACGGCAACGATATCCACCGCTGCGCAGGACCTGTCGGGTAACTCATTGGCGAGCAACTTTGTGTGGACGTTCACCACGGGGGCCACCCCGAACGTGACCCCTCCGACGGTATTGCTCAGCGTTCCCGCAGCGGGCGCGACAAATACCGCCCTGAACACCCACATTGCGGCTACGTTCAGCGAGGACATGGATCCTTCAACGATAACGGCGACCAGCTTCACGTTGACTGGATCAGGCGGCACACCGGTAGTGGGCACAGTGTCTTACGCAGTGGGCGCAAAAAGTGCGGTCTTCACCCCGACTGCGCCGGCGATCCTCACTGCGGGAACCGTCTACAACGCTACCGTTACGACGGCGGCCAAGGATCTTTCCGGCAATGCCCTCGCGAACAGCTTTGCATGGTCTTTCACCACGGGAAGCAGCACCAGCAAGACGCCGCCATCGATCGTGTCGACCAACCCGGCTAACTCCGCAACTGGCGTTTGCACGAATAAGTCGGTCAATGTCACTTTCAGCGAGGCAATGGACCCGTCGACCCTTAATACGGCGACTTTCACCGTCGCGGCCTCCGCCGCACCGGGCACGCCGCTGGCGGGTACCATTGCCTATAGCATCCCGGGTAACGTCGCGACCTTCACTGCATCCAGCACACTGACAGCCAATGCGAGCTATGTCGCTACGGTCACGACCGGCGCAAAGGACCTCGCAGGTAATGCCCTGGCCGCCGCTTTCGTGACCAATTTCACAACGAATTCCTCCCTGTGCACGACAGCGCCCGCTCTCGGAGGCGCCCAGCCTTTCGGCTCGTTCGGCGGTAATGCCACGGTCACGAATGCCGGACTGAATACGGTCATTCACGGCGATCTGGGTGTGAACGCCGCTTCAACGAAGATAACGGGACTGCACGACTCCGGCGGCAACGTCTTCACGGTGACGCCTGACAATAACGGTCTGGTGACCGGCCTCGTGTACACACTGACCGCACCCCCGGGTTCGGTCGCAGGAGCTGCCGTCTCGCAGGCAAGCCTGGATGCGACGAAAGCGTTCAACGCGCTCTCACCGGCCACATTGCCGGGTGGCATCAATGTGGCCGATCCGGCGCAATGTGCAAGCTGCGGCGGGGCTGGCGGCGGCGCAGACGAGCTGGCAGGCCGTACACTTCCGCCAGGCGTGTATCGTTCAGCCTCGGGCACCTTCGACATTGGCGGAGCGGGACGCACCACAGCCAATCTGACGCTGGATGCCGGCGGTGATGCCAACGCTGTGTGGGTCTTTCAGACAGCGGCAGGCACGGGCACCTTGAATGTCGGGGTGACCGGACCGGCTACACCAGCGGTGCCGATCCAGGTATTGCTGGCGAACGGCGCGCAGTCAAAGAACGTGTTCTGGTATGTCCCGGCGGGTGCTGTTATCGGCACGGGGTCCACGATGACCGGAACGATGTTGTCCAACGCATCGATCACCCTTTCGACGGTCGGAGGAATTCCGCCGACCGCGGTCGTCACGACGCTCAACGGTCGCGCGATTGCGTTGACTGCCGCGGTGACAATGGTCAACACGGTGATTAACGTTCCTGCACCATAGGCATGGCATGCCGGCGCCGCGCTTAAGAGGCTGCGCGGTAATCCGGCGGGCGTACCGATCTGGTCTGGAGGCGCGATTCTCCACGTTGTAACCCTGCGTTATTACGCTGCGCCTCCCTCCTAACTTGTGAGAGTTAGATCCATGAACAAAATAGTCCTCGCACTCGTCGTCGCCGCTGCTTCGCCCGGCACGGTGGTCCCAGCCTCTGCCGCTTCGCGTCACCACGCCTGTCACGGGGTGAGCGTGCGTCACGCACTGGCACTACCGCTGTCGCTAATCGATTCGAAAGCGTTCCAAGCAGCCTTTCAGGATGAAATAAATGAAAAACAATATCGTACCTCTGCTCATCGCCGTGATTTTGACCACCCCATCTGTTACTGCCTTTGCTCAGCAATGGCACCAGGATCCTCGAGGCGCGACTCAAGATCACGGCCATCCGGGTGATCAGAGAGATCGCGCTGATCAGGAAGGTGTGCATGCCGGGCAACACGATCACGGTTGGCACGGGAGCCAACAGGCCGATAGCCGCGACGGCGGCCCGATCCCCCATAGGGATTGGCACAGGGGCGATCGGCTGCCTGACCAGTACCGTGATCGTAACTATGTCGTCGATGACTGGCACGGACACGGGCTTCGCCAGCCTCCGCGTGGATACCATTGGGTTGGCGTCGATGGCGATTACGTGCTCGCGGCGGTGGCAACCGGCGTGATCGCCAGCATTCTGCTTTCACCGCAGCGATAACTCTCTTTCCCGGTTCGTTTGATCGACCGCGTACGGTGGTTGAGCGAGTAGTTGATCGCCTCGGCCATCTCCTACTTCTTCGACAGCTTGGCGAGCGTGCCTTTCATCCACGTTTCGATGATGGCGAGCGGACGCCCGCTTTTCTGCTGTCGCACCCGCCGCCGTTCGTCTGCTGGTATTCCGCAAATAGTGGCTGCGATGCCATATAAGCTAGCCGATCACGTCGAGCACTTCCTTCGTTGACGGGGGCAATCCGGGCGCTCAAATATTACTCTTATGAAACACGCAGCTGAGGCATGGCGTGACGTTTAAGGTTGCCCAATTAGCCATCGCCCCTTTACATAACACCTGCTCTCAGATCCACGGCCGTCCGCGAGCGGCGAAAATCGACCCACAAGGGCCAGTCGGCCAAAACTAGCGACCGACAGCTTGGCCGCGCGTAAGAGACAGTCGGACGCACGTTTATGCGGCACAGTCCCGACAATTGCCCAGTGGAGGTCTACACGCGGCGAATCTAGCCAGAAGTCCGGCTTCCAGAGTTAAAAGACTAGCGCGGTTTCTCCAAAAGCGAGCGCCACACGGTGCAAAAATTGAACCCTGCGCTGCCAGGTTAAAACGACGAGCAGCGCCGACGCCCACTTGTATCTGAGCGCCAGTGTTATCCGTAGTAAGCGTAGCCCTGAGTGCGCGCGGAGTTGTGCCGACGCGTGCGACGCCGGACAATTCACGGCACCAAGTGCCATTGAGGGATCGCTCGCGACGCCGTGGACCAGTTCGGTTAAGACTGCTGAAGGTCCGGTAGTTACCGGTCAATGACGATTCTGTAATCAACCGGCAAGCATGCCGCCATCTGCCCGATCCAATAATGACCGCACGGTCTTAACGCCAACAAGGTGCGCTCAGGTGCAGTCTCTAGAATCGCCCGCCAGCCGGTCGCAATGTTGGGCGGATCGTGAACGTCCTCCTTGACTGCATTACCGTTAATGTCGCACGTAAAAGGCGCCGGTGTCGCCGGGCCTTCTTGCCGCAGACGATTTGGTTGTTACCGAATAGCTGGATTCATGAAAGCGAGCGCTCGCGCCGTTCCTGGCTACGGACCTTGCTACTGCGTCACAGTCACAAGAATTGGCACGGGAATAGCATTGGATAGCCAGGGTCGCGAGCGGAATGGTGAAATTCGTGGAAAATGGTAACTCGACAGACGAATCTCGCGGCGGAACGAGGACATGCGGTTTTATTGCTAATGACCTTAGGTTGGTAAGAGATTGACACCTCTCTCGATATACGTTCTCACTTACAATAGTGAACGGCACTTAGACAAGGTCCTGGCGGCCGCAAAGTGCGTGGCGGATGATCTACTGGTTGTAGATAGCGGCAGCAACGACGCAACGTTACGAATCGCTGCCAGATACGGTGCCAGAATAGTGCACCGAACCTTTGACAATTTTCGGGCACAGCGACTTTTTGCCAACAGCTTATGTTTACATCAGGCTGTGATGTTTTTCGATAGCGATGAAATCGCCAGCGACGCACTGATTCATGAAGTAATGGCGCTAAAAGTATCGGGATTTTCGCACGACGCATATGCTGTTCGCCGCGACTGGCTAGTAAGGGGCAGGGTCGTCCACGCTCTCATGCCCGCTGGTTGTCCTGATTACCCCATCCGCATATATCACCGGGATAAAACGGATTTTACGGAACACAGCGTTCATGAAACTCCCATCGGCTATGAAAGTGTTGCGCGCATCGAATCCCCCGTGGTCCACCATACCTTTGAGACTAAGTCCGAGCTGATGCGTAAGCTTGATCTATACACCGACCTGGCCGCAACCGATTTACTCGACAGAGGGAAGTGGATTGGCGTGCTTTGGCTTAAGCAGTGGATCAGTCCCGTCGGGGCGTTCGGAAAATGGTATATCCGTCGGGGAAATTGGCGCGACGGTCGAGTGGGATTGACATTGGCGTTGTACGCCTCCACATACACACATCGTAAATATCGCAAAGCGCTTCTGATTATCAATTCCTGACTAACCCAAATTGGGAATGACCGGTATCGAGTGCGATTCGCAATAAAAGTTCCTAGACGCGCCCTGCACTGTGGTACGTCGAAAGTCGACGAGTACCCTTGTGTCTAGAAAGCCGCAGTTGGCCGAACGAAACGGCGAATAGCGAAGAAGGATCGTGAGTACGTATCGGCAGCGAAACCCGACGTTCGCAGTCGCGGAGGTCCGAATGGCAGCCAAGCACCTGAAGCCGCCTCATGAACTGCGACAGCTGGACGTCAGCTTGGGCCGACGAAGGAACGTTCGTCTTTGATAATCGGATGGCCGGTTCCGGCGCGGAGCCGCCGCCTGAACTTCCCGCCGACGACACATGTGAACGGCGGTCTGTGGCCGATTGTCGTCGGATGAGCGCGCGAGCCGGGAATGCGTAGCAGTCGGCTGATGCCCAAAGGGGACAGTTTTGTATGCTACAGATTTGCTACAGCAAGGGTAGCAATCCATATCTGACGGGCGTTGCGCCTGTCATTCCACCCCCTGAACTATCGCCGCCCGAGAAGACCCGGCAAAGTGACTTTGAACGGCTCAGATCGGCCGATACTGTTGAAAAAGTCGAAGCGTGGCTTTTTCAATTCGCTCGCAACAAAATCGACCTCTCAGATCGCCCTGCAAACCGCTCGCGAACACCGGTCAAGGGTAAGAAGACCCCTGAAAACCTCGCGACAGAGACGGTCAGCGACATTTTCAACAGTATCGACCCGTTGCGGACCTTCGCAGGACTTGTGCGAACGTCCGTCGAACGCGCCTGAAAGCGGCCATCCATTTCGCTTTGGAGGCCTGCCACTGGCCGGCAAGCGACACGCGCGGACCCTTGTAGCACTTTCGTCTGTTTCTCCATCCGTAGGGCGTCGTCTACCACGATCCGGGCTACCGAGTGCTTCTCAAGGCCAACGGGCTTTGCGCAGGGACATCAGCGCGCGTGAGTTAGAACAAGGAAAACTGCCCACGCGAGCGAGACCATCGCGCAGCTCCAGAGAAGGATCGCCGCCAAGGCATCGCGACTGATCTTCGGAACCTTGGGATTCTCGGCAGCCCGGCTATTCTTGATGTTAAGCCTGCGGTCCTGCGTCGTGCTTTCATGAAATCTCGACGGAGCCATGATCATCGCAATGATCGCCGTGCGGATGATGCAGGTGGCCGTCGACCAGGTAATCGACATGATCGCCATGCGGTACTGGCTCGTGTCCGCAGCCTGGACCATGGACATGGCCCGATTCATGGCCACCGCAATCTGATGTACATTGGTCCGGATTTACCGCACTGACCTCGATCTTGTGTTCGTCTACATGATCGCCGTGCGGATGGTGCAAATGACCATCGTGCAGGTAGTCTACGTGGTCGCCATGCTTAATTGCGGTGTGTCCGCAGCCTGGGCCATGCTGATGTTGATGGTTGGCGTGATGGGGTTCGTTGCATGTACTCATGCTTGTCTCCTTTGTCCGCTTGGCCGCACCAACGGCCGCCTGTGTACTCTTCATCGACGAGGACTTCAACGCGTCGAACCAGCCCGGCGGGCAGTCGCGCGCCACCAGGACAATCGCGTGGCTCGCTTAGCGTAAAGATACTCCTTCCCGCTACGAAAATCAGATGCATGACTTCCGTGGAGGCGCGAGACCGTTCAATGAGTGAAGCACATACTTCTGCGGGTTGTTTATATGCCGTTCTTCAGACTGAAGTCTGGCCCAGAACCGACGTTCGCCGGTTTTACGTGAATGACTCAGTTTGGCCGGGTCGAGGCACTGCCACCGGCAATTCGCTCGCCAGAGACCGGCCATTGAGCGAGGGTGAACGAGACCTTGGCTATTCAAATTGGATGGCGACCTCGACCGGCAGCTCGTGGCCCAGAGTGTGTCAAAACGCCTGGCTGCTGGGAATTGACGAGACCGTCTCCCGGAGCGGGATTTGACGGTGAACTGCGCGAACGCAACGTCAAGCGACATGAAACAGATACGTCAAACTGCTGCCGCGGTTCGATCACCCCGCCGGTTCACGCCCGCATTGCCTTTACCACCGTTTCTGCGCCGAGCAGCCTGATCACCCGCTTCATGTTGTACGCGTGCACGTGCAAGCTCATTTCGGTACTTACCCGCTCAATCGTTCTTGTCAGAAAGTGCGTTGCACCCATCCACGCCTTGAGCGTGCCGAAGGGATGTTCGACAGTCTGTCTTCGGATCCGCATCATGTCGGGGTTATGGTCAAGTCGAGTCTGCATCTCTTCGAGCCCCTTCGTGCTCCCAGCGTGCCACCCGGCGTTGAGGGCCCGGCGTGCAGTGCGCCTTTAGCGACTCCAATACTTACTGATCTTCAGGCCGCGCTCAACGCCCGAGAATCGCCAGATGAGCCGCTCACCTACCGGACACCGATATTCGTTCATCTTTGCGTTGTAAATGAAGTCTTCCTTGCCGAAACGACCAGGCGCGTATCTCCTCGCTCTTGTAGTAGCCGCGATCCGCAACCGCGGTGAGCTTGTCGATGCCCATGTACGGGCGAGCTTTGCCATCGACGTCAAATGATCACGATCAATGCCGTTATTGGTAACGACGTGCGCGACGATCAGATGGTGCTTCCTGTCAACCGCCGTCTGGACGTTGTAGCCTACGACTCCGGTTCCTCGGGTCTTCATTGAACGGGCATCCGGATCCGTGAGCGATATCTGTCCGTCCGGTGCTTCCTTCAGCTTGGCCTCGATCTCCTTGAGGCTTCGCATCTGTTCCTTCAAGGCTGCAATCTTCTCTTGCAATCGCTCTGTTCTGGACTTCGCGACGGCAGGCTCCTGACGGTCTGCCGTGTCCATCGCCTCGAGATAGCGGGCGATACTTGACTCGATGTCGCGCATGCGTCGTTCGAGCTTGGCACTCGGCAGGCTTCGGCCCGGACTGACCCCGCGGCCAAAAGTCCGCCGCTCCGCAGCGGGCGCCCGAGGATTATCGGCTTAGGGCGGCCTGGGCCCGTTGAAGCCACTTGCTGTTATGTTCGCGGGCGTGGCGTGGCCAATGCCTGGCATCCTGCACAATCTCAGCGTAAAGTTCGCGCGCACGCTGGCGGTCGGCTTCGTCGCGCTGCGCCGCTAGCCAATCGGCGTACAGGCAACGCGGTGCAGCGTCGCTTGCGCTCGCGAGCGCAATCTCGAACGCGGCGCGTGTGCCTGGCGCGCCAATCGCGGCCAAGGCCCGTGCATACAGCAAGGCAGGCTCCGGCTGCCGGCGGGTGAGAGGATGGGCGGCGAACAGTTTTTCCAGCGCGTCCTGCGTGGCCGAAGCATTGCCGTCGGCAAACTGCGCACGCGCCAGCCCTTGGAGTAAAGCCGGATCGGATGAGAACGGCCCGCTGGCCGCCGCTTGGTAATGCTCCAGGGCTTCGCCGGAATTTCCTGCATCGAGCAGCGCTGCAGCCAACCGCATGCGATGCGCGACGGTCGGCGCGCGATCGAAATCGGTGCGCGCCTCGCGCACCGCTCGGTTGGGATCGACAAGCTGCGAGATAGCCCTCGTTGCCGCCCTTGCCCCACCCGACTGGCGCAGGGAGGGCAAGTAAATGACAAAGAAGTAGACCGCACTGCCAAGGCCAGGGAAAAGAAACAGGATCAGCAGCCAGTACATGTTCTGCTGGGTGCGCACGGCATGCACCGCAAAAAACAGGGCGATGATGACGTAAAGGCTGATTCCGAAGATGCGCATTTAGGAGAAGGTCAGTTGCGGGGCGTTGCCGACGGTACGTCAGTGAAACGGCAGAGCGTTATTGTGACAGAAGCGCGCTGCCATGCCTCGTAGCTCAGCGGGACCCTTCCCGCGACCTGGCAGTTAGCCCGGCCCGCCAGACAGCGGATGCCTATCATCCGGCCAACGCGTTCAGACCGGGCATCGGCCTTTGCGGACGTCCCGGTGCCGCTCCTGGTGAGCCAACTACAGAAGGTTGCTTTCCTGCCATTCGGACCTTTGCGGTCGCGAATAACTGGTCTCATCGCCAGCGAATGCGTACTCTCGACCGAGGCCGAAATGCTTGCATCGTCGCCGCGTTTACCCCATTCCTTCACTTAAGTAGTGCGACGCTGACGCAAGCGCTCGTAGAAACGCATCCTTGGCGTTTATCCGATGCATACATTTCGTGCCGTTTTCGCATCCAAAACACCTCGGCGTGTTCCTACAAGCGCTTGCAACAACCGTCTACGAAAAGAACGCGAACGGTAAGAGTGCTGCGACATAGACAGCGACTCCGACCTCCGGATAGCCTGGGCTAAATGCCAACATTGCCAGAATGCTCGCGGTTACTGCAAGTCCGAAGCACCAGCGGCGCCGAATTCGACGGCCAACGACTACGCCTGTGCACGCGCCTGTTGCGCCCACACTTTCCGCTGCAGTCTCGTATTGACGAAATCTCAACCGAAGCATGTTGAACCTCACTCTTTGACCATTAGATTCTGTCAGCAACCGTATAAAGAATTTCTAAAAGTGGAAGTGGTGCGACCGGCCTCCGCTGACCCACTAAGGCCCTTGAGCCTACCGATAACGAGCGGCTGTTGTTCCGCCGGAGCGGACTTTTGCATCGAAACCGGGTCCATTCATTGTGGAAATTGGCTTGTAAGCCGCGCGAATGGAGCCGATCGATGTGTACGCGTTGCATTTACGCCATCAACGCCTCGCATCTCGACAACTCCCTCCGATACCCTTACGCAAGCTAGCCGCGGTTCATTTTGATTACGCGCGAAACCTGCCCAACTGTGAAGCTGCTCTTGTGAGCATATGGCGCACAATCAAGAGGCGCAGTCAGTGATTCGCTTACGGAAAACTGGCCAACGTAGCGAAACAAGTCAGCCTCGAGCTTGATGAAAACAGGGATCGCCTCGGCCTGCCTTGCGAGCGTTTTTCCGGCGGCACGCGCTGCAACACCGCCGTTACAGATGATGACGGGACGCCCAGGTGCGGCTGTGCCGACGATTCCGCCGGCTGACCGCGCGAGGCAAGCCCATCAATATCACGGTCGTGGCTATTGCCCGCGAACTGACGGCGTTCATCTGGGACATCAGTCGACTGGCAATGGCGCTTGCAATACCTCGCGGCAAACCGCCCGCGGCCTGTGTGTGATTTCCCGAACAACGGAAGTTTCCTGAAGGCGGCGCAGCCCGGCATCTGCAGCGCCAATTTAACGCGGTTTTGATTCGCCGAGCGGCAGCTTTTACGCGACATTGAGGCTCGCGTCGTTACAGTTGACGGGTACCAACAACGCGCGCCGCCGAGCCGGCGTAACCCAATGGTCCTGTCCGCCGCTACGTCCGATGTCTCCGTCACGAGCAGGTCGCGCATCCCACACGCGCCGCGCACGGCTCCCCATACGCCTACTGTCGTGCCGCTCATCGTTATCGACGTCACCGTGCCCGGGACGTCGTCCGCCGACGGACGGCGCACGCTGCATGCTGCGTTCGGGGACGACCTGCGTCTCTATGTCGTCACCATCGACCAACAACGCCAGTGCGTAACCTTCCGCGTGGAAGTCACCTCACGCACGCTCGAAGATGTGATCGACCTCCTGACCGTCAAACTCGATCGCGCGACGCTCGGCCGCGCCCAATCCACCATGGTCCCGCGTCCGCGCGACTAATTGATGTCTGGCATGGTCGAACGGATCGCATGCATTGGGGACGACTGTCCGCTAGCGGCCTGGCTCAGCCGCTGCGTGGTGCAGCCAGGACTTACCTTCTGGCGACTCGGCAGGCTCGGTGAGCAATTTGTTGACCCTGTTCACCCGCCTCGACAGGTACCGGCCGCGTGCGTTTAAACCGTCAAATCACGACTGTGCGATTACGAAGGGCAAGTCATGTGACTTGCCTTTTTTCATGCACGTTTCGGATTGAGGCGAGCAATCTCACGGCAAGGGTGCCATACGATTTTTTCGCCGAACACTTTAATTTTTGCACCGCGTTTACATGCGGACGTCTAATCTAAAACCGTCCTGGTCAACTCGGCGTCGACGAACGCCACATCACATGGCAATCACACAATCAATCAACAGCTTACCGTCCCGGCCGTTCAACGGACCCCACGCCCAACGCAACAACGTCATTCCCTTTCCCGCGACGCGCGTCCGCTTACAGGTGGTCCTGCCTCACCGGTCATGCGAACTCCCCGCTACCCAGCTTCGCGTCCTGCTTCATTCACCCCTTGGTGTCTATGTCGTCGCCACAGAAGCGGTTCGCCAGGAGATACGCGTGCAACTCGACATCGCACCTGACGACATCGACTTCACGCTGCACACGCTGATCTCGACCCTACCCGCCGCGACGATCGGCCCATTGAAGCGCCGCAGTGCGGCCGCAAAGGCGCGCTAAGCATGTTCTCCGGTATCTGGTTGCCCATCGTTACACCGCTGCATAACGGCGAACTCGATATCGACTCGTTGCAGCGTCTGGCGGATTACTACTCTCGCACAGAGATCAGCGGCATTGTCGCGTTAAGTACGACGGGCGAAGCCGCGCTGCTAACGGAAGCCGAGCGCCTCACCGTATTGCAGGCTCTAACCGAAGTGACCGGTTCGCGTTTCCCATTGCTGATCGGCGTCGGCGGATCGAGTACGCGCGAGGTCCTGCGCGATATTCAGCGCTATGAGCGTTGGGACTGCGCGGGCTATCTTGTCTCCGCGCCGTCATACGTCTGTCCAGATCAGGCCGGCGTGCAGTGGCACTTCGAACAGGCTGCTCTTGCGACCGAGCGTCCCATCGTCTTGTACGACGTGCCGCACCGAACCGGCGTGGCAATTGCGCCGGATACGGTCGCGCGCCTGGTCGAGTGCGGCAACATCATCGCTATCAAGGAATGCGTTAAAGGGCATTTCGACAAGTTGAGCGCGCTGCCCATTGACGTCCTGTGCGGAACGGACGAAGCCTGGGACGATTGCCTGCACCACGGCGGAACCGGCGGCATTCTGGCCAGCGCCCACGTCTGTGCGGATCTGCTGCTCGCGTACCAGCAGCTTCTCGGCGCTGAACGAGAGGTGGACGCGCGCAATCTGTTCACGAGCTTGCTGCCAGTGTTGCGCTTGCTGTTCGCCGCGCCCAATCCGTCCGCAATCAAAGCCATGCTGGCTTTCGATCATTCGCTTAGCGACGAAACACGCATGCCGATCTCGCGTGCGTCGGCGCAGCTTGTCGATCGTCTGAGCACCGCACGCGACAGACTGCAGGATTTGCGCGCCGAATTTGCCGGTATGATGAACTAGCGCATTCCAGTTCTTCGTGTGCTTTCCGCGCCGCGAGTGAGTACACCATTTGCGGCGCAAGCTTGCTAGAACGCGGCATATTCAGCGCAACGCGGTGCGCATAGGCGCGGCCGCCACCGCGGAAGCGAACGACCGCTCCAGCCGCTCGCGAATCCCGGCTCGGTGACGGCGGTCGGCGTCGCGGCACGGTGATCGGCGCAGTGGTGGGCGGCGTGATCGGCAACCAGTTCGGCCACGGACACGGCCGTGATGCGGCGACGGCAATTGGCGTGCAGGGTGGCGCAGTCGCGGGCAATCAGTTGGGTCAGCAGGCGGGCGCATCGTCGCCGGGCGGCTACCGGATTTCCATGCAATTGAACGACGGCTCGGTGCGTGCTTTCGATGTCGGCACACCCGGCGACCTGCATCCGGGCGATCGCGTGCGCATCGCGGGCAACCGGCTCGATCGCTACTGAGTCGTGAACTGCACGCGCGTGCGCACCGCTAGCATCGTGCGCCGCGCGTGACGCACCGAACGTGCGCAATCAAACCACCCCAACAACCCTCACTCCGGCTCGACCGCTCTCCCCGGCTCGTAGAACATCGCAAACAGTTCGGACTGCGAGCCGACACCGAGCTTCGCGTAGATGTGTTTCTTGTGCGCGCGCACCGTCTCGAAGGAAATGGACAGCTTCTCCGCAATCGCGCGCGACGAGAATCCGCTCAACGACAGCATCGCCACTTCGATCTCGCGCGCGGTCAATGCGCCGCGCCCGTTCTTGCCGGTGAGCATGCCGAAACGCGCATGCAGAACCGCCTCATCGCTTTCCGCCGAGCGCGGCGCTTCTTCAACGACGAACTTCTCGAAGCGCAAGCGCTGCTGCATCAGCGCCAGCACCCACGGTGAATACAGCGTGAGCAACGCGATCTCGCGTTCGTCGTAACGGCTCGTTTTGCCGAGCGAAAAACCCATCGTGTGATCGCGGTCGATCATTACATTGAAATGCACTTCGTCGCCGACGATGTTCTTCTTGAAGTACCGCTGGTAGTACTCGGTCATCCGGAAGTTGTCGGGCGCGACGTCGGTTAGCGTGTAGAAACCGGAAGCCTGCGTTTCGAACGCGGCGAGATAGAACGGATCGAGCTGATAGAGCGCGGCCAGATAGTCCTGAAACATCACGTCGATCTTGCCGTCGGGCAGCGCCTGCTCCGCGAGCACGAGCGGTGCGGCATCGCGATGAAAGCGCAACGCGACCCAGCTATCGAAGCCCACATGCCTTTCGAGCACGCGCGTCAGACGCGCCCAGAAATGCGGACCATCGAGGGCGTCGATGGCCGAACCGATCTCCCGATGAAAAGCGAGGTCTCGCCATTCGAAGTCCATCGTGTCCTCCGGTGAGGGTAACCCTCGTGGGTAATTTCAGGACAAAAATAATACCCTGATAATCCATCCCAATACGAGGAACGGGCGGCGCACGCACTGTTCCGCGCGCCGCAAGAATCGCACGAGGCGCGGTCATGAGCAGCACACGGAGCGCCGCTGAAAGGCATCTGGAAGGAGGCAACATCATGCAGGTAGAACTGGCGCAACTCGCGCTGGTCGACGGCGACGTCGCGCACAACACGCGCAAGGTCGTCGAGACGATCGGACGCGCCGACGCAGCGGGCGGCACGAAGCTGATCGTGTTCCCCGAGACCACGCTGTCAGGCTTTCCGACGCGCGAGAACGTCCCCGTCGTCGCACAAACGCTCGATGGCCCCGCGCTGTCCGCCGTACGCGACGCGGCCCGGCAAAAAGGCGTCGCCATCGCAGTCGGCCTCGCGGAACGCGATGGCAATCAGTTCTATAACACGACGGTGCTGGTCGATGAACGCGGCGAGATCGCGCTGCGCTATCGCAAAACGCATCTGTGGGCATCGGATGTGGGGGTATTCACGCCGGGCGACCGCTTCGAAACCTGCATGTGGAACGGCCTCACGGTCGGCCTGCTGATCTGCTACGACATCGAGTTTCCCGAATCGGCGCGCGCGGTCGCCGCGCTCGACGCAGATCTGCTGATCGTCACCAACGGCAATATGGACCCGTTCGGCCCCGTGCATCGCCGCGCGATCCAGGCCCGCGCAATGGAGAACCAGATGTTCGCGCTGATGGTGAACCGCTGCGGTTCCGGCGACGACAACCTGACCTTCCCCGGCCTCTCCGCGCTGATCGATCCGTTCGGCGAAACCGTGCTCGAACTGGGCGGCGCCGAAACGGTGTCGAAAGCAACGGTCGATCTCAAGCGGCTCGAAGCAAGCCGTGAGCACTACAACTATCTGCACGACGCACGCGTGCCGCTTGGCCTCGTGCCCGTCGAACAGTCGAATGGCCGTCGTGCGCTGATGGTCGAAGCGCGCCGCCGCCGCACCGACTGAACGTTTGCCAGCAGTTTGCAAGGGACACACCGCACGGGCCATGCGCGCCGCGCGCGCGTGCGCTCACGTCCGTCGAAATGCCAGTCATAAGGCATCCATACGACATCCATATCGGCCTTTCCTATCGGCCTGGCTCCAGGAGAAATCATGCAAGCGTCGTCATCCCATGAACCGTCGCACCTGAAGCGCACGCTCGGCTTGCCGTCCGTGCTGCTGTTCGGTCTCGCCTACATGGCGCCGCTGATCGTCTACGGCACCTACGGCGTGCTCGCCAAAGCCAGCGACGACACGGCTGCCCTCGCCTATCTGCTCGCGCTGATCGCGATCGCGTTCACCGCGCTCAGCTACGGCAAGCTCGCGCGGCTCTACCCCGTGGCCGGTTCGGCCTACACGTACACGCGCAAGACCTTCAACGCGCATCTGGGTTTCCTGATCGGCTGGGCGACGCTGCTCGACTATTTCTTCCTGCCGATGGTGATCTGGCTGATCGGCGCGGCGTATCTGAACGCCGCGTTTCCGCATGTGCCTTCGTGGATCTGGATCGTCGCCTTCATCGTGCTGACGAGTGGCCTGAACATTGTCGGCATCGAACTGGCCGCGCGCTTCAATATCGTGCTGATGGTCGTGCAACTGGCGATCGTCGCGATGTTCGTCGCGCTGTGCTGGCACTATGCGTCGGCGGCGGCCGGCCCCGGTGGCATCGCGATGGCCGAACCGTTCTTCAAGCCGCATGTGCCGCTCGGCGCGACGATGGCGGGCGCTGCGATTGCCGCGTATTCGTATCTCGGCTTCGATGCCGTGTCGACGCTGACGGAAGAAACCATCGATCCGAAGAAGAACATGCCGCGCGCAATCCTGCTGATTGCGCTGATCGGCGGCGCGATCTTCGTGATCGCCGCGTACACGATGCAGCTGGCGCACCCCGGCGTCGAGTTCAAGGATACAGATTCGGCAGCGTTCGAAGTGGCGAAGATGATCGGCGGCGATGTCTTCGTGACCGTGTTTCTCGCGGGCCTGATCCTCGCACAGTTCGCATCGGGCATCTCGGCACAGGCGAGCGTCGGCCGTCTGCTGTACGCGATGGGCCGCGACGAAATCCTGCCGAAGCGCTTCTTCGGCTATATCCATCCGCGTTTCAAGACGCCTGCGATCAACATCGCGATTGCTGGCATCGTCGGGTTGATCGCGTTGAAGCTCGATGTGGCCACGTCGACGTCGTTCATCAACTTCGGCGCGTTCCTTGCGTTCACGGCTGTGAACCTGTGCGTGATCCGCCTGTATCTGTCGGGCAATCACGGCGAGCGCAAGATCGGCGTGTTCGGCGGGCTCGTGTTTCCACTGATCGGCGCTGTGTCCGATATCTGGCTGCTTGCGAGCCTTGAAAAGACCGCACTCGTGCTCGGCGCAGTGTGGTTCGTGCTGGGTATCGCGTACCTGTGCTGGATCACGCGCCTGTTCCGCCAGGCGCCGCCTGAAGTGGCGATCTGAGCGGACAGTGGATTGCGCGATTCGCCGCGGCGGATCGCGTTCGAGCCAACGCGGCGCATCATTTGCGCCGCATTTGACTTTTTATGCGCGAGCGGGAAACTCCGCCGTGCTGAAAGGACGGCCTTCCAAACAGAAGGCGCCGTGGTATCTTTGAGGCGCAACCGTGCGAGGTTGAACTGACCTTTGCGAATGCGATGTATCAACTCGACGCCCGATATCGTAATGGCCGCATCCCGGAAGCGTTTGAAGCCGAGCATTGTGTTGACCCTGGACTTGATATTGCGATGATTCTGCTCGATCAAATTGTTTAAGTACTTCGACGATCGCAATGTCGTGTCCGCGGGCAGAAACGGGTCCGCCTTCATTTCCCGCACCGCGCGGCGAGACGCAGCGTAACCGTCCAGTGTGATTGTCTTCGGAGCGAGCCCTTGACTCCTGATCGCTTTCGCGAAGAAAGCCTTGGCCGCTGCGACATACGTTTTGTGAGTTCGCGAGCCGGGAACAACTGTCGACACCGTATGGTTTCAGCAAAGGGGAAAGTGCTGCGCTCCTGGGTAGCTACCCCACAGAGTTTGAATTCTCTATCTCCTGAACACTTACCTAAACAACCCATCGCCTTTGCGACGACGGTTGCTGCTATCAGAAGATCTGCGGTTCCCGATAGCGAGCAACAACGAAGTCGACAAAACTTCGCACGCGCTGCGTTATGTAACGACGCCCCGAATAGAGCATCCACATAGTGCGCTCGTCGCCTTCGAGATCGAAACAGTCAAGCAGCAGCTTGAGCGCGCCCGCACGCAGTTGCGACTCGATCAGCGGCCGCGGCAGGCGCGCAACGCCGAGGCCCGCCAATGCTGCCCGTTTTACCGCCATCAGGTTGGGCGAAGTGAAGATTGGCTGCACGGCGACTCGACGGGGACCGCGAGCATCGCGGAATTCCCAGTGGCGAGTCGCTACGTTCGACGCGAGCAGAACGTTATGCTCGGGAAGGTTCTGCGGGACCTCTGGCGGAGCGTGCCGCGCAAGGTACGTTGGCGACGCAACGATTACGTCGCGACACTGCGTTAGCGGGCGGCAGATCAGCGACGAATCTCGCAGCCGGCGTTCGGCACTGAACCACACGTCATGATCGTTGCCGTCAAGATCCTGCGTGCTTGCGAAGACCGTCATTTCGAATCTCACGCCCGGTTCTGCCGCGTGATATGCGGTCAGTAAATCGCTGAGGTAGGTGGCAGCAAAGAACTCCGAAGCCGCTATCTTCAGCGAGCCGACCGACTCCTGCGTTCCGGACGAGACGCTCGTATCCAACATGTCGAGTTGCGTTAACAGCTCCGTGCATCCTTGCAAGTAGGCTTGACCCGCCTCGGTAAGCGATACACGCCGCTTCGTCCGGTTGAGCAGGCGTGTGTTGAGGTGAGCCTCGAGCGTCGCAACGCCTCGTGTCACGACGGCACTGGATACGCCGATTTGCTTCGCCGCAGCGGCAAAGCTCAGCGATTCGGCGACTTTTGCAAACATACGCATGGCGTCAAGCTGGTTCAAGGCAATTTCACAAAAGATGGAGGCTCACTTCACTAACTTACCTCCGACAAGCTGACGCAAAGCAAACCGTGCGATTACAGCTTTGATAACATCGATGTAAAATCGGCCCACTCTTCCTCTTCGTGTGAAGAAAAAGTGATTCAGCGCACACGCGTGAAGCAGTTGAAAGCCGGCACGTCCATACATCCGGCGTTTCAGAATTTTTCCGGCGATTGACGTGGCATTCGACCATGCCATTGACGTAGGGCTTCTACGGTGCGCCGCGAATGGCATCGTAGTCGTGGCCGATCCCTTCCGCGAATCTTCGCATCACGGGTACACCGTTTGCCAGCGCCCTTTTTGTCAATCCTTGATTGCGCTTTTTCGAATAAAGTCCGCTCGGCTTGAACCGATAAACATGCACTGAGATTCGTTTTCGGCTCAAAGCGGGCATCCTGAGCCGACGTATGCATGAAGTTTGCCTCGCATGCATAGCCGCCTTGGCGACACAAGATCTCAGCTTCACGTCGAAGAATCAATGGCTAGTACTGGCTGCTTGCCGCAGCAGGGTCCAAGCCTCTATACGGCGGCAATTTTGCCTGCTCGTGACATGTTCAACGCAAGGGTTCCACAGATATGAAACTGTCTTTTGCCCAGAAGCTCTGGCTGCCGCTCATGCTGAGTTTGCTGTGTCTCGGTGGAATATCGATCTATAACGCTTACCAGACAAGAGAAACGCGGCTGGCAGAGCGCAAGGCCGACCTGATACACGCGTCGGAGCTCGCCCTGAGTATCGTCAAGACGTCTGGCGAAGACGCGGCTACCGGTGCCATGCCTTTGGCGGAAGCCCAGAAAAGGGCCATGGACCGCATCCGGAACATGCGGTACGGCGAGGCTGGCTATTTCATGATCGTCAATTCGCAGCCGAAGGTCCTGATGCACCCGATGCAAGCGGAGATGAATAACAAAGACGTCAGCGACTACACGGATCCGAACGGTGTTTACCTCTTCAGAAATATGGTTGCTGTCATCAAGCGCGACGGCAAGGGCTTTACCGCATTTGCGGGTAACAGGCCGGGACGCACCGGAACTTTCCCGAAAATTGCCTACAGCGTAACCTACCAACCGTGGGACTGGATTCTCACGACGGGGCTCTATGTCGATGACCTCGATGCGGCATTCCGCTCGTCGCTGTACCAGAGCCTGGGAATTCTCGTGGTATTGGCCGGCGTTTTATCGGCTGTTGCAGTACTTCTGAACCGCGGCATCCTTCGCTCGCTGGGCGGTGAGCCATCCTATGCTGCGGAAATCGCCAACCAGATTGCCAATAATGATCTGACTGCCGTGGTACAGACTGCACCGAATGACCGCTCGAGCCTGCTGTTTTCAATGAAGCGCATGCAGGAACAACTCACGCAAACAATCGGCACGATCAAGGTTTCCGCCGATTCGATTGCCACCGCCACGCACCAGATTGCGGCGGGCAACCAGGACCTGTCGCAGCGCACCGAAGAGCAGGCCGCCTCACTCGAGGAAACGGCGTCCAGCATGGAGCAGCTGACCTCGACCGTCACGCAGAATGCCGACAATGCCAGTCAGGCCAACCAGCTTGCGGCGCAGGCGGCCCAGGTGGCCGAACAGGGCGGCACTGTGGTTTCGCGCGTGGTCGAAACCATGGAGGGCATCAACGCCAGCTCGGACAAGATTGGCAACATTGTCGGCATCATCGAGGGTATCGCCTTTCAGACCAATATCCTCGCGCTGAATGCGGCTGTCGAAGCAGCCCGTGCGGGAGAGCAGGGACGGGGTTTTGCCGTAGTGGCCTCGGAGGTGCGTTCGCTGGCGCAGCGTTCATCAACGGCAGCCAAGGAAATCAAGGAGCTGATCCACGATTCCGTGGAGCGGGTCCGCACAGGCGCCAGCCATGTACAGGAAGCCGGAACGAAGATGCACGAGATCACCCGCGAGATCCGGCGCGTGACCGACATCATGGGTGAAATCACCGCCGCGTCGCAGGAACAAAGCAAAGGCATTGGCCAGGTCAACCAGGCCGTCACGCAGATGGATGAGGTCACGCAGCAGAACGCGGCCCTGGTCGAACAGGCGGCGGCGGCCGCCGGTGCGCTCGAGTCGCAGGCGAGCGATTTGAAAGCCGCTGTTTCGATGTTCAGGCTGCACGTTTCGCACGACCCCGGCACGGGGAGAGACGCGCAGACGCATCCGGCGGCTCCAGCGCGCGCCAGGGTGCCCGCGAGGGGAGCCGTGAAGCGGTCAACTCTGCAGCCCGATCTGGTGGCGCAAAGCGCTAGGGGCGAGGAATGGAACAGTTTTTAGGCGGTCCCTCACGCGGCCGACTGGCCGGCAAAGCGAACCGCATGCTTCGGTGCCGGCACCGGGGGATCGCACGCTCCTTTGTATAACGTCGAAGCCAGAGACGACACCAGTAATTAGCGCAACAAACGCCGTGCTCCAACGGATACGGGCGCGGCGGACTGGCCGGCATTCTGAGCAGGTCTGAAGTTGAACAATATTGACAACATGCTGGGCCAAGGTAGTCGAGTTCATGGCCGCTAGTACAAAGAAAATGGGCGCTCTTGGAGCGCGGACCATGGTTCTCGGCAAGTTTATGGACGCCGCCCTGACGCATCTCACGACGTTGCAGCGCGTCGAGATCACCCGGTCATTCCGGCAGGGCATCGAAGAGGCCCTGTCGTTGATGGACGATGTGTCCTTGCCCGCCGAATATCACCCGGCACTGCTTGAACTCGCCAATGCCATTCTCGCCACCCCTGGGTCGGAAATCGGAGAGGCGCGTAATTGCAATTGGACAAGGCGCGGTACCTGCCCGATTGGCATCGACAATAAGGGAACGGAAAGGGAAGCGTTCAATTGAAGGCAAGAGTACTTTCGCCGGCCATCATCGACGGTCAACCGGCGCCGGACAGCGAAGCGGCCACACCGGAACACGTCTACCTCGGGCGGCAGCCAATTCTTGACCGCAGCGGAGCATTGAACGCGTTCGAACTGCTGTTCCGCTCCGGCGCCGCCAATCTCGCCCGAATCACGGATGACGCCGATGCCACCACGCAGGTCATCACGAGACTTATCGGCGATATGGGCCTTCGTGCTGCGCTGGGCGATCACGCCGGCTATGTGAACGTCGACCGCACGGTGCTGATGTCCGACATGGTCCAGCTGTTGCCCGCTGAGCGCTTCGTGCTCGAAATTCTCGAAACGGTGACGTTCGACGAGGCACTCTTCACGCGCTGCCGCGACCTGCGGCGCGCAGGCTTCCGGCTCGCACTGGATGATGTTTCACAGGTGTCCCCGCGCCTGCTCGCGTTTCTGCCGTACGTCGATGTCGTCAAGATCGACTTCATCGAATGCCCGCGCGAGCACCTTGCCGAACTGGTCCGCACCGTCAGGCAGCACGGAAAGGTGTCGATTGCCGAGAAAGTCGAAACACCGGAAGACCATGATGCCGCCATGTGCGCCGGCTTCGAACTGTTTCAGGGCTACCACTTTGCGAAACCGCAGGTGCTGACATCGCGGCGCACCACACCGTCGCGCGACGCGCTGCTGCGCCTGATGGTGCTGCTGAGCGCCGAACCCGAGATTGCAGAACTCGAAGCGGAACTTAAGCGAATTCCGAACCTCGTCATTCAATTGTTGCGTCTGCTCAGTTCCAGCACGTTTTGGCTTGCCACGACGATTTCGTCGATGCGCGAAGCGATCATGGCAGTGGGCACGCGGCAAATCACACGCTGGTCCCAGTTGCTCCTGTTCGCGGGCGGTCGTCCCGATGCGTTGCGATCCGATCCCCTCGCGCAGCTGTGTGGCACGCGCGCGCGATTCATGGAACTTGCCGCCGGCCGGCTGCGGCCCGGCGACGAGGGGTTTGCCGATACCGCGTTCATGACGGGCGTGTTCTCGCTGGTTCATGCGCTGTTCGGCGGGACGATCGAGGACATCGTGTCCACACTGCCAATTCACGCGGAGATCCGGCGGGCACTGCTGGAACGGCACGGCGAATTGGGTCTGCTATTGAACGCCGCCGAGGCGGCCGAATCGGGGGAGATCATGGCAATCCGCGCGGCGTGTCATGCGCTGCCGATCTTCACCCCCAACGAACTGACCATGCTCGGGCTTGCCGCCGCCGCTTGGTACGACGATCGGATGCGCGGCCATCCGCACACCACCCGCACCGCGCGTGGGTGTACCACCACCGAGCGAAGCAGCCCGTCCAGGCCTGGGGGCCCCTGAGACTTCGCCCTCCGGCCTCCAGGTCGGTGACATATATCTGAAATGTCCTTTATTTCACATAGATAGGGCGGACAAGGAGGATTATTTGTGCAGACCAGCGCTGCAACCAGGCGAGCGAAAAACAAAATGCGTGCTTCGGCTCGTCGATTTGATGATGGCTGAAATTGCGGGAGGTAAGCAGGGACAGGTCTGAGAGAAGGGGAATTATCCTGAGCGTGACCTTTCAATGGATGACACATTTAATGCGGGTCTATGACCGGGCGGGTCGCCGTTAATGCCTTTGCAGGTGCGCTTGAATTTCGCGCGCATCGAGGGCCGAGAGATCTTCGTTGATCTCCTCGAAAATCAAGTGACGCGTCCCCTCGCTCAGACGCGCGTGCAGCATCCCGAGAAACTTCGGCTCGACGGCAAATCGCAATCGCTGATACCGCTGATGGAGCCGTCCCTGTTCGATGTGGTCGGCGACGGTCTTCGCGAATTTTTCGCGATCCTTCTCGCTCAGCGCCCGCCCACCAGGGACGACATTGACGAGGTCTTCGACTTCCCGCAGGTCCAGTTTGAGTCCTGGTGTCTCGAAGATTCGTGCGCGGCTGCCGTCGGCAACGACAACCCAGGTAGTGACAGCCATGATGCGCCTCTCAGTGTGATTGGTCGCTGGCTCGGCGGGCATCGCCAATCGTCGCGTCACGCTAGCGAGCTTGCCGGTCAACAACACTCTATCTCCAACGCCCATCGATGACGGACCGTGGGGCCTCCCCTCGCTCCTGCGCGAGCGACGGATAGTCGGTATATCCGCGCTCGCCGCCTCCGTAGAACGTGGACGGATCCGGCGAATTGAGCGGAGTGCGCGACCGCACGCGTTCCGGGAGGTCGGGATTGGCGATGAACAAGCGTCCGAACGCGATCAGGTCCGCGTTGCCGTCCTCGAGCCATCTTTCCGCACTGCCGCCGTCGAACCCGCCCGCGACCATCAACACGCCACGATAGGTGCGGCGTATCATCTCGCTCATGCGTTTCGCGCGCTCTGTGAAAGCGACATCCTCACCGGTCGCCGCCAGCGCGGGATTCACGATGTGCAAATAAGCTAGCCCGTATCGATTGAGCTTCTCGATGACGTAGGAAAAGGTCGCCTCAGGATCGTCATCATGCATGTCGTTAAAGGTGCCGAGAGGGGACAGCCGGACGCCGACCTTTTCCGGCCCCCATACTTCGCAAACCGTTTCGATCACCTCGAATAGCAGCTTGGCCCGACGCTCGCTCGATCCGCCGTATTCGTCCGTGCGGCGGTTCGTGCCGGACAGCAGAAACTGATCGAGCAGATACCCGTTCGCTGCGTGCACTTCGGCGCCGTCCATACCGGCAGCCTTTGCGTTGCGCGCACCCCTTGAGTATTGGCGCACGAGATACGGCATCTCTTCGACCTGTAGCGCGCGAGGCGTGACGCAGGGCGCGACGACACCTTCGCCGCGCTCGTTCTCGATGAATGCCTCCGCTTTTGGCCGGATCGCAGACGGCGCAACGGGCAGCATTTCATCGGGCTGCAACGAGGGGTGCGATATGCGTCCGACGTGCCACAGCTGCATGAACATCAACCCGCCGGCCTCGTGCACGGCGTCTGCCACGAGCCGCCAGCCTTCGACCTGCTCGCGAGAATGAATCCCGGGCGTCCATGCGTAGCCCTGCCCTTGCATCGACACCTGCGTCGCCTCGCTGATGATGAGCGCGGCCGTTGCGCGCTGCGCGTAATAGCAGGCGTTGAGCTGCGACGGTATGTTGCCTGGTCGGCTCGCGCGCGAACGCGTCAGGGGCGCCATCACGACACGATGACGCAAGTTGTAGGGTCCGACTTTTACGGGTTCGAAGAGCTTGCGCAGCGAGACTTGCTCGTCGAGCTGCCCGGCGTCCCCGGGCGCGATTTCCGTCTCAGGCATATTCGCTCCTTGTGTCTTTGATTCGCGCCGAAAAGTGCTGCCATGGACGCGTCAATGCGTCGGCGTCAGATCACATCGACTGATCCCGCTTAGTACCGACGACCGACTAAGTTTGCCTCTTTGCGGATTGTTCGGGCTCGGGGTGAACGGCGATTGGATCGCTCGCAGGAAAGGTCTCTCCGAGCGCTTCGTCGAGTTGTTCATCCAAGGTCATCGGCGCTTCCTGCGCCTCAACATTTGACTTCCGGATGTCGACGCAACTTCCCTTTGTCATGTAGCGCTCCATAAGGAATCCAGCGGAACCTCCGCCATCGCACCGGCGTTGCGCGCATGCAATCACGGCCGTTGGAAGCGGAGATCGTCACCTCCAGCACGCAGATCAAAAATCGCGGCATGACGACATTGAGATCGACGTCACTGATCTTTGGATTGGCGAGAGATGGCGCGTGCGTGAAGCAGGTGATGCTCGACACCACGAATCTCGCATCCGCTCGCGAAGGCATGAACACTCTCCAATGTCGAACTGCGCGTCGATGTGATCGACGTCCACACGGAATAATCCGCATAAATTGTCGGGGTGCCGATCCGGCCCAAACGCGAACTTTACATAATTCACGATCACAAGCCTGATGCAGCGCAGCGATGCCTATGCTGTCGTACCACTGTCGTTCAGGCTCTCCAGCGCCTTCCTCAGGCGTTCCTCCTGATCGTTCGTGAGGGACGTCTTTAATACCTTTCCGCCGAAAGGCTTCAGCTCTGGCAGGACCTTGTCGAAATTCACGCTACGCACCAGGATGAAGAGCGCCGACGAACCCGGCTCAATGTTCTGGCCCGTCGAACGCATGAAATCGTCATCGATTCCATAGTCCGAGAGCGCGCCCGACAATGCGCCCGTGCCAGCACCAATCGCCATGCCTGTTGCCAGCCCGACGAGGGGATTGAGCAACATCAGCCCCACCAGCGCACCAAATAGACCGCCCCAGGCCGCGCCACTGACAGCGCCGATCTTGACGAGATCGACGGCTTGCTTGAGGTGTACCTTGCCCTTCGCGCTACGGACCACGATGCAGGCATCCTCAAGGTCGATCAGATGTTCCTTTTGCATCTGCTGGAGTTTGGTCAACACCTGGTCGGCTGTTTCTTCGCCTTTGAAGCTTACAACGACTAGATCGCTCATCGATTTGCTCCTTTTCTCCGGGAAATAAGCCGCGGCTCTTCCGCGGGAACATGATTGAGTTCATGCTCAGTGCCGCGCTCAAGCCGGTCGTTGAGAGTTTGACCGGGCCATTGACGCGACCACATGACATCAAGACTAGGTTCTTGCCGCGTGCACTTCTTCCTCATTCCTGCAGGACGTGTCGGATCTCTGCGCTTCGAAGCTGTGCCTTGCCTTGTCGGCATGTTGAAGAAGAATGGAGTGCAAGTATTCGAAGGGCCCGCGTGCAAGGACTGCTTCGCCACGCTGGGTTTTTACAACGCGCGTCGGTTCGACCAAGTCAGTCGCGTGACATTCGAGAAGGACGGTTCGCGGCTCAGCAAAGCGAAGCCGCATACCTCCCCCAGCCACGGCATTCGTCAAACGGGCCAGGTCAACAGGTCGAAATTATTGTTCTAATCAACCCCGTGGCCAGCATAACTACTTCGAGACTCTTGTAGCTCTGGTTAATTCGTGAGCGCGGAAGTCCCGCGGTCGTTGTTTTTCTCGCAACTTCCCAAAAAATGACTAGCTACCGACGTTTCGGTGGGCAAGCCGGAATGCGCGAGGGGTCACACCGGTATATCGATGAAATACGTCGGTGAAATGCTGCTGAGTCCGAAACCCCGCGCGTGCGCCTACCTCAACCAGGGGAATCGTCTCCTTGCACAACATCGTCCTGGCAAACTTCACTCGTTCGAGTGTCACGTACAGATGGGGCGAGTTACCTGTCGCTGTTTTGAAAACGCGTGCAAAGTTCGAGGCACTCATGTGCACCAGCACTGCGAGTTGCTCGACCAAAATGGTTTCGGCTATGTGATCATGAACGAAGACTTGAATGCGAGTCAGCATTTGACGCGTAAGTGGCGTGTCCGGCTCGGCCGCGCCAGCACAGCGCCCGTAGCGCAAAGCGATGTGCACCGAGATGACATCGGCAAAAGCGTCGGCGCAGGCAGCGTCGATGAGATCCGCGTTATGCAAAGCACCCAATGTATCCACGGCCTCGCGTAGGAACGGATCCCAAGACGTAGACCATTTCGGGACCGCGCAAAACGCCTCTTGCGAGACTTGTCCAAGTACGCCTGCTTTGAGTGTGATAACCCATCCGTTGGGATTGCTGTCAGCGATCGCGGCCAACGTCGCACACGTCGGAATGACTGCGGTAAATGGTGAACCTATCAGGATCGAGTGACGCATTCCGAGGTCGTCGTAGCCCGCAGCATGCACAACAGTGGTACCTGTCGGTGCAACGAGCTGAAATCCCGGCATCAAAGTCAGCCCGCGGTCGGTAAAAGCAACATTCATCGGTTGGCAGCGTAATTCGTGAGCCGGGTTCGATCTGGTAGCCTGATTCATGACAAGCATGGCTCTCGTTTCTACCTCGTCCTTACCGAAAGGTTAGGCCAAGTTCAGGGCTGCTTAAGACGGATTCGTCATATGGGCGACCCGACATCGGTTGGTATCGCTGCTGAGCGATACCGCTCGGCAACTCGGCGACGCTGGATCGCGTGTCGGCCGCGATTCAAACCCCATGCATCCTTTCAGAATTCATTCGGCAGGCTGACGCTAGCCGGATATCGCGCAGCGCAAGCGTTGTGGCTGCACGCGCGATCGAAAGTTCATGTCAGAACGCCTCACGGCAAGCTATAAGAAGCGGAGAGGGATAGTTTATTTCTTTGCGAAGGCCAGCTTGGATGCCGATCTGCACCCCTTATGAATGAACGCAGAATTGTGAAACGTATGGCAGAAACGCGAAAGAATCGCAGGTGAACGAAGCATACACTCAAGTTCATCACCTGACGTACAACTGGAGTCCCACATGGATGAACTGCTTGGGCGCGCTTGGTGGATGCTCATTCTGCGCGGCACCTTAGCGCTGCTGTTCGGCACACTCGCGTTATTCTGGCCCGGTCTTACTCTTCTACTGCTTATCACCCTCTTTAGCGCCTACGCAATCGCCGGCGGCGCTGTCGCGATTTTCGCGGCCATCCGCTACCGCGCGACGCACGGCGGCTGGTGGGTGCCCTTGCTGCTCGGCATCTGCAGCATCGGCGCCGGTGTAATAGCCGCGTTGGTGCCGGGCATTACCGCCCTCGTGCTGGTCGCCGTAATCGGCGCAAACGCAATAATCACCGGCGTATTCGACCTGATCGCAGCAACGCGGCTGCACAGGCGCCTGCGCAACGCGTGGATGCTGGTGGCGACAGGAGTGCTGTCCATGCTTTTCGGCATCTTCGTGTTGCTCTTTCCAGGCGCCGGCGCACTAGCGCTCGTCTGGCTGATCGGCGTGTATGCGTTGTTCACGGGCGCGCTGCTCTTCGTAGTCGGCATCACTGCGCGTGCCTGGCACCACGAGAACCTGACCGGCGAGCCACACGCGCCATTGCATCCGTGAATGCACCGCTCATGGGCCACGCGTGGGCCACGAGGTCAAATCCGCGGGCGATGCCGCGCCGGGCGTGCCTTGGCATCAGGAGGTCGAATGCGCCGCCCGTCATCTCCAGTGGTCCAGCCTCAGGTCTGGCACTGGCGTACCTCACGTAAGGAGAATGACATGCCTCTGGATCTGGACAAATGGAACCCGTTCCGGTTTTTACGCTCGCACGCGCAAAAAAGCGCATCGGGCGGCGCCGGTGCGCCGCGCCCCGGTCAGCAAAGCGCCCGGCAAAACGCGCAACAGACTGGCACGCAAACGGGTAACGGGACGCCGATGAATGTTGGTGCAGCGCCGGCATCACTCGCGGCTGCCAGCTGGGCGCTGCCTGATCCGATTCATCTTTTCGCCGAATTGATCCGCGATCCGTTCGGAGGCCGTGGACCGCTCGGAAGCTGGTTCGGCGACTTTAGCGCGAGCGAGTTTCAACCGCGGATCGACGTCACCGATGAAGGCGACGCACTGCGTATCGTCGCTGAATTGCCGGGCATGACGCGCGACGACGTCGAACTCGAAGTGATCGACGACATGCTGATCGTGAGTGGCGACAAGCGCTTCGAATCGTCTGGCGAAGAACAGGGATGCTATCGGGTCGAGCGGTCGTTTGGGCATTTTCAGCGCGCTGTCCCGCTGCCCGCGGGCGTCGATCTCGATCGGGCAGAGGCCAGATTTGAAAACGGCGTGCTAACGCTGCGCGTCCCCAAAGCAGCCGGAGAACCGGCAGCGAAGCGGCGCATTGAGATCAAATGACGCCATCCGTCGGCGATGGAACTGGTCAGTTTGCGGGCGCTGACGGCCGCGCTTGGAACTGCATTCGAAGAACCCGGACGGCAACTGGCTGGAGCGTCACATCGAGCATCCCGCCATATCCATCGGAGACACGCTGCATTGCCTGCTGCTGGTAATGCGCGACGAATCAATGCGCCGGCCAACGCGACAAAGGACGATGGGATTCGCGTGAATCGGTTCGAGTGCAGCGCGAGCCCAGCACGCAAACAAGGCGAAATAAGCAGCAAAACAGATATTTTCCACCCACCCCCCACCCAATACCCGCGCAGGAAGCGATGCCCGCACGGACGAAAAGGAGATCATCATGGCCGAGTGCAGCGTTTGTGGAAAGCCCGCAACCTCACAGATCACGATCACCGAAAACGGTCAACGCCGTCAGCTGATGCTGTGCGATGAACACTACATGGAGTTCATGACGCGTAATCAGCGCCACCTGTCGCCGCTCGAGTCCCTCTTTCACGGCGGACTGTTCGACAGTCTGTTCGACGACATGTGGCCGCAGAGGGAAAGCGGCCGGGGCACCCGGTTCATCGGACCCTCGCCCGGACAATCCGGCGGCGCGGATCAGGGTACAGCCGCCGGCAGCGGGCAAATGCGGGAGTCAGCGGGCGCACAGCCAAGCGGGCGGCCACACCGGCATCGCCGGGCCCGTGAAGCGGTGGACCTGCAGACGTACCTGAGCCAGAGCGGTCTCGACCGCCTGCAAGCCGCAGCGCAAGCCGCAGTCGAGTATGGCAAGAACGAAGTCGATACGGAACACCTGATGCTGGCGCTTGCCGATAACAATGTGGTGCAGGAAATCCTGCGCGAATTCAAGCTTGATCCCGAAGAGATCAAGAAGACCATCGACCAGACCGCGCCGCGCGGCACCCGCAAGCCGCCGGGCGATAACGAGCAGATCGGCGTGTCGCCGCGCGCCAAGAGTGCGCTGGAAAATGCGTTGAGGTCGTCTTTGGAACTGGGTCACAGCTATGTCGGCCCAGAGCACATTCTGATTGGACTCGTCGAGGAAGAAGACGGCTTTGCCGGTGAATTGCTGCGCAAGCTCGGGCTGTCCCCACAATCGATGCGGCAAAAAGCAGTCAAGGTGGTCGGCAAGGGTGCCGAAGACGGCAAGATGGAAGACCGCTCCACCACGCCCACGCTCGACAAGTACGCGCGCGATCTCAGCGCGCTTGCGCGTCAAGGCAAGCTCGATCCCGTGATCGGCCGTGACAAGGAAATCGAAACCACCATTGAAGTGCTAGCGCGGCGGCGCAAGAACAACCCGGTGCTGATCGGCGAACCCGGTGTGGGCAAGACCGCGATCGTCGAAGGTCTGGCGCAACGCATTGCTCAGGACCAGGTGCCGGAAGTGCTGCGCGGCAAGCGGGTGGTCGAATTGAATATCAATAGCGTCGTGGCTGGCGCGAAGTATCGTGGCGAGTTCGAGGAGCGCGTCAAGCAGGTACTGGATGAGATCATCGAGAACCAGGACCGTCTGGTTGTATTTATCGACGAACTGCATACGATTGTCGGCGCGGGACAGGGCGGCGGCGAAGGCGGCCTCGATATCGGCAATGTCTTCAAGCCAGCGCTCGCTCGCGGTGAGTTGCACCTCGTGGGTGCGACCACATTGAACGAATACCAGAAGTACATTGAAAAGGACTCGGCATTGGAACGGCGCTTTCAGCCCGTGATGGTGCCTGAGCCTGGCGTCGAGGAAACGATCGAGATCCTGCGTGGCCTGCGTGACCGGCTCGAAGCACATCACAAGGTGAAAATTACCGAAGAGGCGATTGCTGCAGCGGCAAAGCTCTCGGACCGCTACATCGCGGCGCGCTTTTTGCCGGACAAGGCAATCGATCTGCTCGATCAGGCCGCCGCCCGCGTGCGCATTTCGTCGAATTCGCGTCCGCAGCCATTGCACGATATCGAGGGGAGCATCCGCCGCATCAAGCAGGAACAGGCCGCGGCTAGCGTTGCAAAGCAATTCGATAAGGCGAAGGAACTGGAAGAACGACTCGTCGCGGAACAAAAACGCCTGCATGAAGCCACCGAAACATGGAAGAAGGAGCGCGGCACCAGTTCGCAGGAAGTGACGGCGGAAGACATTGCGCAGATCGTTTCGTCGCTCACGGGCGTACCGTTGTCTGAACTCACGGCCGAGGACCGTGAAAAGCTGTTGCGACTGGAAGACCATCTGAAGGAACGCGTAGTCGGGCAGGACGAAGCCATTTCCGCGGTCGCAAGAGCAGTGCGGCTTTCGCGCGCCGGTTTGACAGAGGGCGGTAAGCCGACTGCAAGCTTCCTCTTCCTTGGGCCTACGGGTGTGGGTAAAACCGAACTCGCGAAGGCGCTAGCCGCATCGGTGTTCGGCGACGAGAACGCGCTGGTGCGCATCGACATGAGCGAGTATTCCGAGCGTCATACGGTGGCGCGGCTGGTTGGCGCGCCGCCCGGATACGTCGGCTACGAGGAAGGCGGGCAACTCACCGAGCGCGTGCGGCGCAGGCCATATTGCGTTGTGTTGCTCGATGAAATCGAAAAGGCGAACTCGGAGGTGCACAACCTCCTGCTGCAACTGTTCGACGAAGGGCGGCTCACCGACGGCAAGGGACGTCTGGTCGATTTCACCAACACGATCATCATCGCGACCAGCAATATCGGCTCGCAACTGATCCAGGACAACATGAAGGCAGACTCGAAGCAGCTCGACTACCCTGAACTGCGCGACCGGTTGATGGAAATGCTGCGGCATCATTTCAGGCCCGAGTTTTTGAACCGGGTCGATGAAGTCGTCGTGTTCCATGCGCTCGGCAAGGAACAGATCCGCCGTATCGTCGACCTGCAGCTTGCTCGCGTACGGCGTACGGCGCTGGCCCAACACATCGATCTGTCGTTCGACGACGCGTTGCGCGATCATCTTGCGCAGATCGGCTATGACCCCGAGTTTGGCGCGCGGATGCTCAAGCGCAAGATCCGTCTTGAGGTGGAATCGCAACTCGCCGATGCGCTGTTGCGAGGCGACGTGCGCGATGGCGACAAGGTCACAATGACTTACGATTCGGGTACACGCTCTGTGCGTGTGCAGAAAGGAGCCTCGCCCACAGAAGCGCGCAGCGACGCGTCAGAGCAGGCACCGGCACATGCGTGACGCTGGCGTGATTGAGAACGCGACGCCGCCCGCCGGTGCGGGGGCGTCGCCCTCACGATTCAAGTTCACCTGCCACGACCTCGTCGCGATAGCACCAGATCCACGTTTCGCCGGGTTCAATTGAACGTACGAGCGGATGACCGGTCGCGTGAAAATGCCTGCTTGCATGCCGGTTGGGCGACGAATCGCAGCAGCCGACGTGTCCGCAAGAAAGGCAAAGCCGCAGATGTACCCACGGCTGGTTGAGCTTCACGCACTCCTCGCAATAGTCGATGGACGTGTGGAGGATGCGGGCTTCGCGGAGGTGCGTGCAACCGGAGGTCATGATCGTGCTCCTCGGACAGGTATGCGCTGACGTGCGCGGACCAAGGTTACGGGTCCGTTCAAGCGCTATTCAGATAGCGATGCACCAGCGCCACAGCCATTGCTCCCTCGCCGACTGCCGACGCCACGCGCTTGATCGATGCGTGACGCACGTCGCCCGCTGCGAATACGCCGGGCACATTCGTTTCCAGATGCAGCGGCGCGCGTTCCAGAGGCCAATTCAGGTTTGCCCGATATTCCTGCAGATCGGGACCGGTTACGAGATAGCCGGCTTCATCGCGAACGATGCCGACCTCCTGCGCCCATTGAGTCTGCGGGACGCCGCCAATGCAGACGAATAGCCAGTTCGTTCTTACCGTGCGGGCCCGGGCGGTTCGCACATCGGTCAGCGTGATCTCCTGCAACACGTCGCTGCCAGCGAGCGCGGTAACTTCGGTGCACGTGCACACTTCAATGTTCGACGCCGATGTGATGCGATCCACCAGGTATTGTGACAACGTGTTCTTGAGCGATGCGTCGCGCACGAGCATATAGACACGGTTGGCGGACTGCGAAAAGTGCATGGCGGCCTGTCCCGCCGAATTGCCGCCGCCCACCACATATACGTCTTCGCCATGGATCAGCGCGGCCTCACTGGCGCCAGCGCCGTAATAAAGGCCTGCGCCGAGAAAGCGCTCTTCACCTTCCAGTCCTAGCGTGCGATATGCCACGCCCGTCGCGCAGATAGATGTGCGCGCTGTGATACGCGTGCCGTCTTCCAGATACACGATGCCCTGGCCCGGCGGGAACTCCGCGTGCACGCCGGCGCGCGCCAGCAGGATTTCGGCCCCGAACTTGACGGCCTGGTCGTGTGCCCGTTCAGCGAGCTGCGCGCCGCTCACGCCCTGTGGAAAGCCGAGATAGTTCTCGATCTTCGAACTGCTGCCCGCCTGGCCGCCCAGTGCCCAGCGCTCCACCAGTACGGTATGCAGTCCTTCCGATGCACCGTACACCGCGGCGCTCAATCCCGCCGGTCCTGCGCCGTAAATCGCAAGATCGTAGGCTTCACGGGATGGACTTGCAAACCAGCCGAGCTTCTCGGTGATTTGCCGGATGGTCGGACATTCGAGCCGCGTTCCGTCGTGAAAAACGCACACGGGCAGGCGTGAATCGGAAAGATGCTGCACGTGCGCCAGTTCCTCAGCTTCCTTGTCGCTCCCCAGTTCGATCCATTCGAACGGTATGTCGGAGCGATGCAGGAAGTCGCGTATCGCGTAGCCATGTGCGCTGCGCATGCGTCCATAGATCCTGACCATGAATATGCTATCCACCTTTGAGGACGTCACGACCTTGTTTTCTCCCGCTTCGCGAGCAGGCGGCCGCTCCAGGATAATGGCGGCACATACTCGCCCATCCTAAATGAATTGGATTTTGGCGTCTTTCGAGAAACTGCCGGATTTTGCTGGTTTTCCGCTGATGGGTTCCATCACATGAGGTTGTGCGACCCTTCCAGCTTGCGATCGCCAAAACGCGTGCCCCATTCGATGCCGCCTCGGACGGCCTCCTCCTGCGTAAGCCATTCCGGCTGCGTAGTCTCCGGACGGAATTCGGCGAAAGGGCTATCGGCATGGCGCACACTCACTTTCGCCTGCCACGCGCCGTATGCATTCTGCTCCGGCTGTACCGCGATCTCAGCCTCGATGCTCAAACACGTGCGTCCGCATGAGCGGCTCCCGTTTCGTATCAACGCGTCAATCTGGAAGCACGAACTCGGTGCGCATGTCTTCGATCACCTTTTGGACATGATGTGCGCAATTTGCGCCGAGGTCATTGAGCGGCACCATGTTCCAGTTTCGGCCGGATGCGTCGGGCGGGTGCCGCTCCGGTAGCGGTATGCGCACCCGCAACGCGTCCGGCACGTCAGCGGCGATTTTTGCCACGCGGTTCTGCAGTTCGTCGCGAATCTGCTCAGCGGTTCGAACAGTCTTCGGCATCGGTTTGCCTCCCTCGATCGTACGTCCCAATCGTGACTGAATAGCGCATACCTGCGTCCTGCGTGAGCATGCACCGACGATGCTTTAAGTCTAGTCGCTAATCCGGGGATGTACGGATTAGCGCTCGGTTTCGTCGACTGCATCAAGGGCAGGCGCGCCGAGAAGCTGCGCTTCGAAAAAATGGGCAAAAGGCCACAAGGGCCCGATCCTTCACAGGCCAGCCCATATCGTCGCTAAAGCGGGTGTCCGCAGCTGATGAGTTGCTGGCGAGCGGTCAAATACGAAGTGTTAGACGTGCCAGGCCCAGCCGCGCGTGACACGCGCGAGGCTGCATTGGCTGTGCGTCAAGCGAGGCCTCCTGAGGCCTGCATAGATCGTATGCGCGGTTGACGGCCGGTCGGTGCATCCTCAGTCACGCGGGTAGTGACGCAATCGCTGCGGCGCCGCCAAAATGGCGTATTCCATCTCGCGCTCGTTGGGGTACAGTGCGCAGACCTGCTGCTGCCGGCTCAGTACCTTTTCGAATACTCGATAGGAACCTGTATCAGAAGCGCGAGATAGTTCGGCCGCTGTTATCAATAACTGAATACGTCGGTTCTGCTTTGGCAGCTATCCACAAAGAAGCCGCGCAAACGCGAAGGACCGTATCAAGTGCGTTACGACCGTCGAATGGACTGGGCACGGCGCATGTGCAATCCATGCACGTGCGGTGCGCTCGCTGCGCAGCGACGGCCCTCCGGGAGTCAAGTCATGGAAAGTAAGAAAAGCTGGCTACGCAAGGATCTCGATGCGTTGCGTCTGCAGTGGGACATGCTCACCTTTTATGAACGATTCGAGCAGCTTGTCGCGCATGTGCTGAGCTTCGTGATCTCTATCATTATCCTCGTGTCGCTCTGGCAGTTGATTCACGCGGTGATTTCGTTGCTGGTTTCGGACGCGCTGAACCCGCTGGATCACGCGGTGTATCAGACGATCTTCGGGATGGTCATGACACTGCTGATCGCGATGGAATTCAAGCATTCGATTACGCGCGTGATGGCGCGGCGCAATCACATCGTGCAGGTCAAAACGGTGCTTCTGGTTGCGCTGCTGGCTATCGCCCGCAAATTCATCATTCTCGATCCGGCCAGTGCGCCCGCCCAGATCGCGGCGCTTGCATCTGCGCTGGTGGCACTGGGGATCGTCTACTGGCTGATGCGGCAGCGTGATGACCCGGTCGACGCGACGATCGCGGCGCAAGCAGAGCGTGAGCGCGTGGTGCATGCGCAGCGACAGCAAGGGGGGCCGCCCCGCGAAGGCGGCTAATCCGACTGTTGACCTGAGTCGCCGCGCTCGTCAAGTGACGAGAGTGTGAGCTTCAATGTAGCGGACGGCGTTGATGGTCACGGGAAGTCCGGTCGCCTCCGGTTGCACCCGGGACACGAGCGTTCCGAGCGCGACCCCTTTCGTCTTGATGCACACCTACCATGCCTAAGCGCCGCTATGCCGAACAGCGACGCACGGAGTCTGAACATCCGGCCCTCGCCGAATGCCGACGTTCGCGTACCGATCGGCGACGGAACGCAGATGACGCGGACGACTTGATTGCGGTGTTTGGTGACGAATGCGGCTTCTCTTTTGATCAGACCGCGATGCGCGCGACGGTGGCGGATCTTCACTCGGGCCGCCACGCCGCGCGAAGCGCTGGGAGTCGAATCATGGGACACGCCACTATCGCATCGCGCACCAGTGCGGCGATACAGATGCTGTGGCATCTCGGAGTTGGAAGCGAACTGGCTCTGGGCGCACATCTCGTGACACCTCGCGGCGCATACCGCCACCACCGCATCTATGCAGGCGAAGGCAGGGTAGCGCACTACGCTGGTCTTGCCCGGTCGTTGCATCGCGGACCTGTCGAGGAGGTGACGATTGCATGCTTCGCTGCCGGAAGCGAAGTGTGGATAAAGCCGGGCAATCGTCCAGGTTACGCCGGCCGGCAAGTTGTAGAACGGGCACGCTCGCGCCTTGGCGAGAATCAATACAGGCTGCTGACCAATAACTGCGAGCACTTCTGTACGTGGTGCCTCTATGGCGAAAGCCGCAGCGAGCAAGTGCGCGCGTGCCTGACCTATCCGTGTGCGGCAATGGGCGCAGCGGCCAGCCTGTTCAAGATGTCGCTCAATTACTTTGCTGGGATGGTCAGCAACCGCGCGGGTGCGTTGCTCGATGCGAAGAGAGAGTGCGTCGGAGCTACCGCCAAAGAGCGCTTAATGGGTCAGATAGCGTCCGGCCACGCGTAAGCGTGCCCATGTATCGCGATTAGTTCAGCCCGAGGTCCGGCAAGCATACGTAAACGTCGCGGCCGACGGTCTGCGCAAGCGAACGCTCCTGTTTCTGCCATGCCCAGAGCACGAGCCCCGCAGCGGGCCGGCACTCAGCATTCGTCTTCTCCAAAGCAGCCGTTCGCGATCAAGGTGATATGCGAGTGTGCAAACGGCGCCTTGGGTCGATGACTTGAGGAGCGTGACCGTGCCGGATTGCAAACAAAAAGTATCGGCTGAGTCTACCAATTCGCAGGCAATCGCATAACTCGTTGAATTTGCAACAGAATAGTCCGAGTGACACGCCAAACGGCACGCTTTTTTCCCCTGCAGCAGCATTACGTCTTCGACTTTACGCATTGCTCGTCCTATTGTGCTTGCGGAGGCCGCGTCCATTCGTGGCGTGGTCTCGCAACCTGACAACCAAAAATCGTCCCCATTCCTGACCGAACATGCAGACCTATTCCGGAGACAACAATGAAAAGACAGCTTTGGTTCGCGTTAACGCTTGGCGCATCCGCTCTGCTCACCGCATGCGGGGGAGGCTCGGACAACCTCACCTCCACTTCGCCGACCATCAAGACTGCCATCGCGGTACCCAACTCGGCCACCCCGCCGTTCAGTTTCGACATCAGCTACGCCGATAGCGGCAAGTACTACCTTGCTGACCGCAACAACGCGGCGGTCGACGTGGTCGACACGAAGAGCAACACGCTCATCGCGCAGATCAAGGGCAGTGGCCCCACCGCCTTCACCGGCTTTAATGCGAACACCGATGTTGCCGGCCCTGACGGACTCGTCGGCATCCCCGGCACAAACACCCTCTATGCCGGCGATGTCAACTCGATCAAGGTCATCGACGTCGCCCAGCAGAAAGTCGTCAGCACCATCGCAGTCCCGCCACTCAACACGGCCCCGCACCGCGTCGACGAAGGCTGCTACGACCCGGACGACAACCTCGTGATGTTTTCGAGTCCGGGAGAGACGCCTCCGATTGCGACTTTTATTTCGACGAAAACAAACTCGATCGTCGCGACGTACAGGTTCACGACGTCGTCCGGCCTCGAGGCCTGCGTGTACGACTCGAAGTCGAAGAGCTTCATCGTCAACAACGACGGCACGCCCACCAATCCGGCGGGTGAAGTGAACGTAATTGCCGCGAATACGGTGGTCGCGGGCGCGCCGGCGGTGAGCAAAGTGTTCCCGCTTGGCGCATGCGGGCCAACAGGACTCGAACTCGGTCCGAACAACGACATGCTGGTCGGCTGCGATCCGGCCGCCGGCAAGCCGCTTATCACGTTGATCCTCGATCGGACGACGGGCGCCACGCTTGCGAGCATTCCATTCGGCGGAGTCGATCAGGTCGCGTACGATGCAGTGTCCAACCGCTATTTTCTTCCGGCTCGTCATGAGACCGCGACCGGCATCGCGGCCGCCTCCGGCTTCACGCCGATACTCGGCACAGTCGACGCGTCGACGCGCACCCTCATCGACAAGCTGGCGGTGGGCAACGGTGTACATTCGGTCGCGGTGGATGGCGCGTCGGGTCAGGTGTACGTGCCCTTCCAGCCCGGGGTCGCGGCTTTCCCGAATGGCGGGATTCATGTCATCACTACGCATTGAAGACGTGTGAACCGCTGTCGGCGTGGAGATTGCTGCACGATCCTCGCCGGTAGCGCTCCTTGAAGCCTGGGGGCTTCAAGGAGCGCGTTTGCGCTGCGCAAGAATGCATTGGGGTTGTCTGCTCCTCGCCGACTGGGAAGGTCGAGACCGACCGCCGACCCATAAAGCGGCCCGTCAACCCGTCGAACGGCAGACATCATTCGCCGACATCGTCTTGCTGCCACGAACGGCTGTTATGGCCGACAAAGGAGCGTTCGTCTTTGACAGTTAGATGGCCGGTTACGGGGCCGAGCCGACGCCTGAACGTCCGACCGACCACGCATGTGAACGACGGCTTGTGGGCCCGATGCCGATGGATTCGTCGATCAATGTGCAACACCTTCGGGGCCAAGTCGATCCTCAGGGCCTTGCGGCTTGCCGCGCGGGGCTACCGGCGCCATGCTGCGCAGCTTCGCCATCCGTCGCGGTGCTGTGCCCGAGAGATACAGCGTGGCGCGCGAGATCGCCTGCTCAAACTGCCTGGCAGTCGGCCTATGCTCCCTATGTGTATGCCAATGCTGCCGTTACCACGCATGAGTAACGGCAGCTTGCACCCGGCTTCGACGCACCGATCTGCTAGCGATGCCGCTGCCCCGTCACGGTGTCTAAAAACATCTTGGGATTCCGGGGCGAGGTGAAGTCAAACATGTTGTCGATGGGGCCAGCCATCACATCGAATGACCCCTGTCCGATACGAGATCCGTTCAGCCAGTTGTCTTCGATGAAGCGCAGAATGGAAGTCTGGTCGGTCAACGTGTGATCAACATAGTTTGCCTTCGCATACGGCGACACGACGAGCAGCGGCAGACGCGGCCCATATCCGCAACGGCCTTGCACTGGCACACCGGTCAGCCCGTCGAGCGGCGTGCCACCGCCACAGGTATTCGGACCGTTGAGCGCGTCCTGAGTGCTCGCCGATGCGTTCACGATGTGATGAGCGTGGTCGTACCAGCCGTCCGAATCGTCGTAGGCGAGCACGACAGCCGTATTCTTCCAGTCGTCCTCCTGCTGCAGAAAATTGATGACCTTCGTCACGAATGCCTGCTCATCGAGCGGGTCCGAATTGCCTGCGTGCGCATCCTGGTAGGCGGGGGCCTTGAGGAAACTGACGGCAGGAAAATTCCCGGCGCTCACAGCAGCATAGAAGTCTTCGATATCGTATTGATGGTTTGCGCCGCCATCGTTGCTCATGCCGATGGACGCAACGGAAGCGGGGCGCGTGTGCGTCGGATTGGCGGTTGAGGCGTAATACTGGAACGGCTCATGGTGCGGCACATAGTCGGCCTTATAGGTTCCAACCACCGGCGAATATGAGCTTCGCGCACAGCCCGTCGATCCGTTCACGTTTGTCGCACTGAGGTCGAAACCGCCTTCAAACCAACCCCACGAGATGTCATTCGCGCTCAGCATGTCCCCGACATTCTTGCCTTGCATGCTAACTGTTGTGCCCTTGGAGCAGACGTCGCCCGTCGGATCGAGGTCGCCGATCAGAGTCAGACCGCCGGCACCATCGCCGACGATGTTCCGGTTATTCGCGTTCGCGGGCGTCACTGTCACGCCGTTCGTCTGTCCGGAAATCAGGTTCAGCGCGCCTGGCGTGGATGGGCCGAACGTAGTGTCGAACGAGTGGTCGTTCAGCGCAAAGTGTTGCGCGTAGTTCCACAGCGCGGTAACGGTGTTGCCGTCGTAATAGCCCATCACCAATCCCTTCGTGTACAGGGCACCTGAGCCGCCTGTTGCCGAAGTGCGGCCTGTGTATTTCGGGAACAGGTCCATCGCGCCATGATCGAACGCCATTTGCTCAGGCTTGTAGGCGTGGTCTTGCGACGCCGTCAGCGCCTGCGAACGATCGAGCCGAAATGGATCTGCGCCGTCTGCGCCGTTGGCGACATTGGTGGAGTTCGGATTAGACCTGAGCAGGCCATCGAGCAGGCCGTCGACATGCGGCGTGTCGGGCAGCGCATTGAAGGCGGGCTCCCCTGCTGGATTCAACGCCTTCGGATACGTTCCAAAGTAGTGATCAAATGAGACGTTCTCGCCAAAGATGACGACGAGATGTTTGATTGGCGTGGCCGTGTGCGCGCCCTGCCCGGTTCCCGACACTGAAGCCGTTGAAGCGCTCGCGCTGCCAGCGGCTCCACCATACGCTGCAAGAGAGGTGGCCAGACCAAGCGCCAGGGCGGTTGCTATCGAACATCGCCGACGAGTGAGCATCATCTCTATGTTTTCCTGTTGAAGCTTATGGGTGCGCGTTGCACGGGGAACGGCTGACGCGCATTTTCGTTTGCGACGGTGTCAAGTCCGTTAAGCGGCGATTACGAATCTGTTATCTACAACATGTCGTCAATCGACGATGACAAAACACAAATCCTCTTCACGACTTTCATTCCCAACGTAAAAACAGCTGTATATCGCTGATTTTGTTAAAGTATTGTATTGTGACGAACGGTAATGTTTGATCGTCATATGACGAGGAACTTTCGGCTGAAAGTCGAAATTGTCACCTTGACGTCACAGTGGCTCCGTAAAACGACTTCCGCATCGAAGGCGATGCACGTCGGACGTGCGACATCGATCCGGGTGCCGCCGATGCATATCTGCGCGGTAAAAAAACGGTTGTTCATTAGTAATGCTACCGAAATGAATGCCTCCAGTAGCTTCGTTGAGGCCCTTGAATTTCTGCATGCGTGATACCAGGAAGGACGTGTATCCGGGTCAGGATGTTTGCAACGATTGACGGAGAATAAACATGCCGAACAGGCATATGACAGGGTTGTTGATGGGATTGATGAGCGGCGCGACCATAAGCGCCGCGTATGCGGCGGATACGGCGACATTGCGGGGTCACGTGCTGTCGAGCGAGGGCAAGCGTCCGCTCGCCGGCGCCCGAATTCAGATTCGCGAGACGGGGACAAGCACCACCACTTCGTCTGATGGCGCTTTTAGTTTCACCAGACTTGCGGCAGGACAGTACACACTGGTTATTACGCCGACTCGCTCGGTCGCCGTCGAACGGACAGTGGTGGTGCGCGAGAACGACACGACAAGCAACGACCTCACCGTGGACGCAGCCGTTCCCTCGCTTGATCGCGTGACCGTCACGTCACGGCGCACCGCGAACGTAGTCGCGCGTGCGACCCAGCAGAGCGCGGCAAACATGGTGAACATCCTGACTGCTGACGACATTCGCAAGATGCCCGACGTCAGTGCTGCGGAAGCCGTCGCTCGCGCGCCTGGCGTATCGCTTGAAACGGATTCGGGTGAAGGCCGATACGTCAACATTCGAGGCCTCGATACCAACCTGAACAGCACGACCTTTGGCGGCATCCATTTGCCGCCGACTAACCCCGCTTCGGCCCAGAACGGGGGACGTGCTGTCGCGCTCGATACGATTCCGGCCGGGATGATCGGGCAGATCGTCGTGACCAACACCAACAAGCCCGAACAGGATGCGGATGCGCTCGGCGGTACGATCGATATCTCGCCTCGCAAGTTGTCCCTTTCGGGCAAGCCGTTCCTCGACGCCAAGCTCGGTTCAGGAGTCGAGACGCTGCGCGGTAGCACCATTCAGGATGTCGAGATGACAGCGGGTGCGCGCTTCGGCGCACACGGCATTGCCGGTCTCGGTTCGGGCCTCACGTCATATTCCGACGCGCCGTTCACCTTCATCGGTACCTTTGCTTACAACCAGGACCACCGCGGCGTCGACGACGAAGAAAACGCTTATGTCGACGCAACTGGCGTACCAAACAAGGCCTACGCGCAAACCGACCCGCGCTACTACAACTACCATCGCAAGCGCCTTGGCTACGGTGGCGAACTGGACTTTCAGCCTAACGCCGACAACAAGTGGTACTTCCGCTACTACAACTTCGGCTATACGGAGAACGTGAACCGGCAAGATCTCCAGACCAACTTCGACGGCAACCCGGTCCAGAATGCGAACGGCACGCTCACGGATACGGCGACCTATGCGAAGGGACTGCGCGACGAAAAGGAGACGTTGCGAACGCAACTCTTTGCGCTGGGCGGTGAAAACAACATCGGCCCCGGCAAGATCGATTACCGCGCCGGCTTCACCAGTGGTACTTACGACAAGCCGTATGACCTGAATTCCACGTTCACCAATGGCGCCCCGGCCACGGTGACGTATTACCCCGGTTCTGAATTCGCGACGCAATCGATCGTGTCCGGTCCGAACCCGGCTGATCCTGCCGGCTACACGCTGGGCCAGATCGCCAACTCGTCGCAGTATGTCAAGACCAATGAGTGGTCGGCCAACGTCAACTACACGCTACCGACTCACTTCACGAGTGCCGAGGACGAACAGGTCAAGTTCGGTGCTGGCCTTCGACGAATGACTTTCGCCAGCTCGCAGACCAGCTATACGTACTCGCCGGACGCGGGCATCCCGCTGTCGCAGGCGGTGTTCGGCCCTCCGATCGTTTTCTACAACGGCATGTACAACATCGGGCCGGCCATAAGCGATGGCGTCATGAGCGGCCTCTATGGCGCCGCCGCAGCCAACGGCAACCTCACGGCTAACCCGTTGAAGGACGCCGCCGCATTCTCTGCTATCAACGAGAACATCTATAGCATGTATGGCCAGTATCAGTTCGGCTGGGGCCGCCTCGGTGTGCTGGCGGGTCTGCGCGGCGAATGGACCCAGGATACGTTCGGCGGCAATCTGATCAACGGCAGCTCAATCACGCCAAACCAGACGGCGAACAGGTACTTTAATCTGTTCCCGTCCCTCCAACTGCGCTACGACTTGACACCGACGCTGGTGGGTCGCGCGATCTATTCGAGCACGATTGCGCGTCCGGGCTTTACTCAGAGCAGCGCGTCGGTCATGGCCGATCCGGGAACGGGAACCGTGACCACCGGCAACCCGAACCTGAAGCCGACCACTTCACAGAACTTCGATATTCAGTTCGAGAAGTATTTGCCGCACGGCGGGATCATTTCGCTCGGCGCGTTCGACAAGTCGATGTCCGATTATGTCGTGGGCCAGTCATCCACCGTCTTCAGCTCGCCTTATCTCCCGGGGTATTCCGGCCCCATCAAACTCGTCAGCTTTGCCAACGTCGCATCGGCACGTGTGCGCGGTGTCACCGCCAACTATGAGCAGCACTTTACGCAGTTGCCGGGGTTCCTGAGCGGACTCGGCGCAGGCGCGAACTGGACCTGGACCAACTCGCACCTGGACATTCGCCCCGGCGACGACCACACGCTGCCATCCGGTCCGCGCAATTCGTATAACGCCAGTGTGTTCTACGAGCGCGGTCCGCTGGACATGCGCCTGTCGGCCTCCTATGTGGGCAAGAGCCTCTGGGCAGTGGGCAGTTCTGCCGCAACCGACGTCTACACCGCGTCGCGCTTCTCGCTCGACTTCGGCGGCAGCTATCAGGTCAGGAAGGATGTGGGCATCTATCTCGATGTTCGCAACATCCTGAATACGCCGCTGAAGTTCTACGAGGGCTCGCCGGATCGTCCGATCCAGCGCGAGTTCTACGGTCCGACCGTGATGGTTGGTCTGACGATCAACGAATAACCCCGCAAAAACAGGATCAACATGAAATTGAAACCGATTGTTCAGGTAGTCACGACGCTGGCACTGTCCTCCGCACTGCTGCTGGGCGGCACGGCGCATGCAGTACCGGGCGCCAATCACGGTCAGTTCGAAGTCGTGAAGCATTACGCGTTAGGCGGCACAGAGGGCTGGGACTACGTCGGGTATGACGCGGTTCGTCAACACCTGTTCATCAGCCGGGCCAGTCATGTCCAGGTTGTCGATACCGGATCCGGCAGGCTGGTCGGTGAGATCGCCAATACGGACGGCGTGCATGGCTTTGCGTTTGTTCAGGACCAGAAGCTCGGCTTCATCACCAACGGCCGCGCCGACACGATCACGGTGATCGACCTCGACACGCTGCGCACGGTCGAAACCATGAAGGCAGGCGGCCCGGATCCGGACGGCATCATGTATGCGCCGCAACTGAAGCGCCTCTATGTCAGCAATGGCCACGACCAGAGCGTCAGCGCGATCGATCCGATTACGCGCAAGGTCGTCGCGACGATGCCGGTCGGCGGCAAGCCTGAATCGCTCGCGGCTGACAGCGACGGTCGCATCTTTGTCAACGTCGAAGACAAGGGAGAGATTGTCGCGATGGACGGCAAATCGAACAAGGTGCTCGCTCACTGGTCCATCGCGCCTTGTGAAGGGCCGTCGGGACTCGCGATCGATACAAAGTCGGAACGGCTCTTCACCGTCTGCGCGAACAACCGGATGATGGTGATCGATGCGCGCTCCGGCCGCCAGGTTGCCCAACTGCCGATCGGCGGCCACCCGGACGCCGCAGCGTTCGACCCGGCGCTCAAAACCGCGTTTAGCTCGAACGGCGCAGACGGAACGCTAACAGTGGTGCACGAAGACGACGCCGATCACTACACCGTGCTGCAGAACGTCGCGACGGAAGTGGGCGCGAAGTCGATGGTTCTCGACGACTCTGCTCATCGCGTCTACCTGGTCTCGTCGAAGTTCGGCTCGACTCCCGCCGCGACTGCCGATAACCCGCATCCACGTCCGGGCATCGTGCCCGGGACGTTCAACGTCCTGGTCGCGCAGCGTATGCCGCAACGCAGCCGGTAACGCATCGCCGTCACTTCAACCGCGCCACCGGCGGCATCGCAACCGCGAGACGCCGGCCGGTGGCAGATTCAAGTTCAACCTGGAAGGTAGCATCATGCTTCGCATCATTATTGACTCATCGGTTCAGTCATTCGGCTTGTTGCCCCTGATGGCCGTGATCTTTGTGGCCGCGCTCGCGATCATCATCGAACGCGCGATTTTCTTCGGCACGTCCGTGCGCAGCGGCGTCAGCCTCGAATACGATCTCAAGCAGGTAGGCCGTAACAAAGCCGATGACGTGAAGAAACTCATTCAACATTATCAAGGGTCGGTGCAAAGCGAACTGATGCGCTCCGCGATCGAATCACAGGGCCAACCTGCGGAAGACTTCGAGCGCGAGGTCGAAGAAAGCATCATGTTCCAGATGAGAAAGCTCGACCGTAATCTGTGGGTGCTGGATACCGCAGTCACGCTCGGGCCGTTGCTTGGCCTGTTGGGCACCATTGTCGGCATGATCGGATCGTTCAATATTCTGGGCTCGTCGGGAACCAGCGATCCGATGGCCGTTTCCGGCGGGATTGCGCACGCGTTGATCGCCACCGCTTGCGGCTTGACGATCGCTCTCGTCGGCGTCGTGGCGCTCAACTATCTGAACAAGCGCGTGCGCATGGTTCTTCTGCAGATGGACATGATCAAGTCGATGCTCATCACGCGGTTTGCCGCTTGAACCGCGGCCACTTCACATACGGAGAACACCGTGAGAAACCATCGGGCTCACTACTTGGGCAATGAAGATAAACCGCGGATCGAGATCATTCCGATGATCGACATCATGATGTTTCTGCTCGTTTTCTTCATGCTTGTCATGCTCAAAATGATTCAGGGCACCGGACTTAAGCTGGAATTGCCGCAATCGTCCACCGCGACCCAACTCAACACGGTTGACGTGACGGTGGGGGTGGAGAAGGACGGAGAACTGCATCTCGACCGGAACGACATTTCTGCGCCGCAACTTACTGCACGCCTGAAGGACATGGAGGCCACGAAGCAGGTTAACGTGACCATTGCGGGCGACAAGGGAGTCGAGTACGAGACGATCATCAAAACCATGGATCTGGTGCGCTCTGCGGGGATCAGTTCGGTCGCACTCGCGACCGATGCGCAATAGTCTCTGGAGTCGAGCGTAATGAACATGAGTATCTCGAGCAAAACCCACGGAGCACTGTGGCCGAGCATGGCGTCACAGCCTGATTCGGGCCGTGCAATGACAATCGCGATTCTCGCTGCGGTTGTGATCGAGGGAATGCTGATAGCGGGGGTGATGTCGGTGAGTGTGCCCGCTCCGAAGCCGGTGCCCGCGCCGCGTGTCATGCAGATGCGGGTTGTCAAAGCGGTTACACCGCCGCCTCCGCCCCCTCCACCGCCGGTCATCAAGAAAGTGGTGAAACAGCAATCGGACCTTCCGGTGCCGAAGCCGGTGGCACGACCGGCCGCACCGGCACAACGGCACGCTGCCGCGCCGATAGCCGCACCGGCGCCGGTTGCTCCGACGCCCGTCGCGACACAGGATGCGCCTTCTACGGCGCATGCCGCCCCGGCCGCGCCGGGTCCTTCATCCGCGGGATCCGGCAACGCGCCAGTTGCCGCTGCGGCCCCCGCCGACATAGCAATCGTGTGTCCGGTGCAGGCGAAGCCCGAGATGCCGGCTCGGGCGTTAGCCGAGGGGATCTCGGGCGAAGTCACGGCCCGTGCGACGATCGAAGGCGGTAAGGTCGCCCGCGTCGACATCGTGAAGTCGACGCCTCCGGGTGTTTTTGACGGATCGGTACGGCGTGCGATGGCTCAGTACCAATGCAAGCTCGACGGCGGCGGTCAGGTCGTGGTTGAGCAGTCGTTTGATTTCACGCAGACCGACTAGATTGCATGAGGGAATCTATTTGAAAGCGAGTGCGCGACTCGCCCGACAGGCGCCGGCGCAGTTGGAATGTGCCGGCGCGTCATCTCTTCTTTAGCACGGAGGATCGGCGGGAAGCTTCAATCCATGCGTCGATGCGATTCGTTGCTTCAACGGCAAAATCTGCAGATTCAATCGGTTACGCTTGGGTTTTGATGAGTACTGGTCGGCAATGAGTGAGCCGAAAGACATCGAGGGGTTGTTCAGTGGCCGCCACTTCGACCGCGAAGTGATCGTCCTGTGCGTGCGCTGGTACCTACGTTACAAGCTCAGCTTTCGGGACCTCGTTGAAATGATGGCAGAGCGCGGCCTGTAGCTGGCGCACACAACGATAATGCGCGGGGTGAAGCGCTTCACGCCGGAGTTCGTCAAACGCTGGAATCGTCCCACTATGGCAGTGGGTCAGTCGTCGAGAGTCGACGAGACATACGTGAAAATCCGAGGTAAATGGGCCTATCTATACCGCGCAGTTGACCGGACGGGAAAGACGGTCGATTTCAGACTCAGCACCAGGCGCGACGTTGCCGCGTGCAAGGCCTTTTTCGCGAAGGCGATGCGGAGTCAGCGACTCGCTCCAGAATCGATCACGCTGGACGGCTACGCAGCGTCTCACCGCGCGGTGCGCGAGATGAAAGCCGATGGGCTGCTGCTCAAGCGTACGAGGTTGCGATCGTCGAAGTATTTGAACAGCCGGATCGAACAGGATCATCGTCACATCAAATCGCGGGTGAGCGTCATGCTCGGCTTCAAACGCTTCCGGAACGCGGCCGTTTCGATCTCCGGGATCGAACTGATGCATCGCATTCGCAAAGATCAGTTCGATCTTACCAACGTACGCGTCAAAGAGACTACTGCGCCTGCTGTCTGGATGGCAGTCCTTTCAGCTCCTTGAGGCGAGCGAAACGCCAGCGGCTTTTCGGCTCCGTCGGGATCGACGAGCTCATACGAATTGATGCCCTTTCCTTCAAAACGGATCTGGCACACCAGCAATTGCAATTTACGGTTGTCCTGTGCCGCTAGCCGCCAATGGCGTCATTGGCCGCCTCCTGGTTGAAGACCTCTGCCCATTGCCGAATTCAGTTGGTTGCATCGATCATCAGAACCGGCCGATGCAGGCGTCGCTGCAACATAATTGGCCGTCGCTTTCACGCATGCCTGCGTCAACTGGCATATCCACAATGGCAGCTATGGCCAAATGTCCCGCAGGGACGACCAAACGCGTACTGCCTCGACAGGGCGGTACGTTTAACCCGAATCGAGGACTCCAACATGCGCGAGCAAGAACCCGGGCAGGCTGCGTTTGAAAGCCTGTCATTGACGATTCCGGCCATCGACTTCACGGACCGCACGGCCACGGCGCTCGTCGTGGTCGACGTTCAGTACAGCGACGCTGCGCCCGACCGTGGCTGGGTCAAGGCATGCGAAGCGATCGAGCCCGGCTCGATGCATTACTACCTCGAAAGGCTCGAGCGCACGACCATCCCCGCCATTCGCGCATTGCTCGATCTGTTCCGCCGTACAGGAAGGCCGGTCATTCATTTGGCAATTGGTTCGGCGTACCGCGATATGCGCGATTGCCCGGTCAGGTTTCGCGAATGGTCGCGTATGCTAGAAAGGGCCTGCGGCATCGAGGACTTATGGTGGACGGGAAATCCTGACTACGCGTTCCGTGAGGAGGTCGCCCCTCTGGATGGAGAAACGGTGATTCGCAAGACAACACAAGGCGCGTTTAACGGTAGCGAGATTCAGAACGTGCTGGATCGTATGGGGATCAAAAACCTGGTATTCACCGGGGTGGTGACAAGTTGCTGCGTCGAGACGACAGCACGGGACGCTGCTGACCGGGGATTCGGCTGTGTGCTGGTTTCGGACGCATGCGCGGACTGCGATCCGGTCATGCATCAGGCTGCGCTGTCGAACTTCGCGCTTTACTTCGGCAAGATTGTGCCCACTGCGGATGAGCTCGTAAGGACGTTGACCGAGAAGGGACGAATTTAGTTGACCGCCGTATCTGCAGATTTGTCAGGCAGGCACAGATTGAGCGGAGCGGCCACCAACGCCCCAACGGTGATGCCGGATCCGAATATCTCTTTCACGAATGCCGGGAACTGGAACAGCAGTTCTGGCCTGAAGATCACCGCGAGACCGCAGCCAATCGATACGGCGATAATCAGACTGCTGCGTTTGGTCTGCTCAGTCTTGCCGAGCATCCGAATGCCAGGGGCGACGATCATCGCGAACATCATCAGGCCTGCGTCACCCAATACCGGTTGCGGAATCGTGACCACCAGAGCGCCGAGCATGGGGAACAAGCCAGCCAGGAGTAGCTTCACGCCGGTCAGCATTACCACATGCCGGCTGGCGACCCCAGTCAACGACACTACGCCGACGTTTGGCGCAAAAGTTGACACGGGCGGACTGGACATCAGCGCAGCGAAGGCAGATCCAACACCATCGCACAGGATGCCGCGTGCTAACTTCTTGCCCCGCATGGGTGTCTGCGTTGCTGCTCCCAGTGCCATGAACGTATCGGTGGTTTCCCCGATTGTGACGAGGAAGGCCAGCGACATAGCGACAAGGCCCGAGATCGGGAAGCTCAAGCCAAAGTGCATGGGCTGCGGCAACGCAATGATGGGCGCAGCGCGGAGTTGCGCAAAGTCGATCATGCGCAGCGGCAGGCACACCAGATAACCGATAAGCATGCCAAGTACCGCCGCGGATGCCGAAAAGATGCCCTTGCCCCACTGAACGAACGCAATGACCAGTACCAGTACAAAGCCTGCAATTGCAAGGTTACCTGGTGCTCCATAGTGGGCGCTGGCGAAGCCGCCGGCGGCCCAGTCGACGGACACTGGTATCAGGGAGAGACCGAACATCGTTACCACGACGCTGGTGACGGTATGCGGAAACAGCTTGCGAATTGCCGGCATGAAATAGCTGCCCGCGACCATGAGTAGCGAGCCCACCAAGGAAGAACCCAGAATTCCCGGCACGCCGTGTTCGAGACCGACGCTGATGCCGGCGCCGACGAACGTGAAACTGGTACCCATCACACAGGGCAGGTGAATACTAGCCGGCCCAACACCTTTGCACTGGATGATCGTGACAATACCCGACCCCAGCAAGGCGGCATTCACCAGCGCGATCCCTGATCCGTGGGGAGTTTCAGCGCCCCACCGAGTACCAGGGGCACGGCAATAATGCCACCTAACGCCGCAAGCAGGTGCTGGAGCGCCAGCAGTACTGCTGTCACCGTCCACAGATGACCGGTGGGTCTTGCCTGTTAGGGATCCGCAGGACACGACCCGTTCGGGTCAGTCCCGATTCGCAAAATCAGACCTTCACTATAAGACAATCATCTCCGCGGAGTGGTAACGTCGTGCCGGCAGAACCCCGCGTTTGTAAGGTCGCTGTGCAACACTTTGATGCCACCCTATCGTCGACACAGGTGAATGCGATGGATCAGCCACGTACTGCTATTACCGCTCCCATTCTTTGCGCCGACTCGGCTGCGATGGCCTCAGCGTCGGCTGCAACGCACGGTGGCGCGGTCACATTCCTGCGGACGATGGCAGGCATCGAACAACCCTAAACGAACTGAGTCGGCCATCATCGGGCCGAGTGCGGGCCATCTGCGGTCACTCGACCGCGCTCCAGGGCGGGCATTCGAACGTCGACTTCATGCGGATATCGCACCGAGACCGGCAGCACGTGTCCCGATTGCAAGGGCTCATGGAAAAATTGCGTGGAACAGGATCACTGGTTTTTCAGTTCAATCGTTCGATTTGACAAGAGCGAGCGGCCAGTTACGGCCCGGGTCTACGTCCGGTCCCGTAAATGCACTAACCTGGGATGCCTCCGGGACCGATTGCCGCTGAGACCGATTGCCGCAAATGCAATTCAGCATTCCCTGAAATGCCCTTGTCCATCCGGTCGCAAGGATAGGATCATCAAGTCCTCAATTTCATATAAGTGCACATCTTGAGCCTACAACCATTCGAAATGAAAGGTCTTCTGATAGCCCTTCTGACGGCTACTTTTGCAACCGCGGCGCACGCTCAAAGCAGCGTAACGCTGTACGGCCTCATCGATACGGGGCTGACGTATACGTCGAACCAGAAGGAAACGGGGTCAACCGCAGGGCACAGTAGATTCGGGATGACCGATGCCAGCATCAACCCGGACCGCTTTGGTCTGCGTGGATCGGAAGATCTGGGCGGCGGCCTCAAGGCTGTCTTCACGCTGGAAAATGGCTTCACCCTCACCAATGGCGCCCTTGGCCAGCACGGCCTGCTGTTCGGCCGACAGGCGTTCGCTGGTCTGTCGAGCGATCAGTTCGGTACGGTGACGCTGGGCCGTCAATACGATTCGATGGTCGACTACCTTGCGCCGTTGGCGGGCGCGGGTGCCGCCAAGGGCGGCGTGTTCTTCGGGCACCCGTACGACAACGACAACCTGCAGAACACGATGCGGATTAACAATGCGGTGAAGTATGCGAGTCCGAATTACGACGGCTGGCGGTTCGGCAGCCTGTACGGCTTCTCGAACGCGGCCGGCGGCTTTTCCGACAACCGCGCCTATAGCTTCGGCACTTCATATAACAACGGTCCATTTCGTTTCGCGGCGTCGTACCTGCAGCTGAACAATGGCGGTACTGCCGCCAATCTGGCCGGCGCGACAGACTCCATCGTCAATCCGGCCGGCCAGGTGACCGGCAGCGACTCGACGTTTAGCGCCGGGCAGCAACGTACGTTCGGCGCGGGTTTCGACTACGCGTTTGGTCCGGCGACAGTCGGCTTTGTGTTCACGGAAACAAAACTGGAAAACGCAACGGGGATCAACAACACCAGCGCCTCGCCGATCCCCCTCGCTAACTCGAGTCTGCGTTTCGATAACTATGAAGTCAACGCGGTCTATAACGTGACGCGGGCATTCACTGTCACAGGTTCGTACACGTTCACCGACGGCAGTTCCAGCCTCGTGGGCGCATCGAGCCCGAAGTGGAACCAGTTCAACCTTCTATTGGACTATGCGCTGTCCAGGCGGACTGACGTGTACGTCGAAGGCCAGTTCCAGCACGTGAGCGGCGGTGGCACCGTATTTACGGCTGACATCAACGGTTTGTCACCGTCGGCCACTAGCAGCCAGGTCGCCGTCACGGCAGGCCTGCGTACCCGCTTCTAGGCTTCGTCGAATCCGGGTCAAAAAAAGCACCGCTCGTAGTTGGTAGCGGAATGGCAGGTTTTAGGTGTGTCGGTTGCAGCGATCGCAACAGGGGTTGCGGTGGGACATGCGGATGGCTCCCTGGCAATTTACGACGCTGGCCTTAACCCTGGCGTTGTATGTTCGCCATTGGCGCACGACCGCTGCCGTGAAGGCGGGTAAGTCCGCAACAGCCGAGATGGAAAGACTAGCCGTCGCCCGCGAACGTCTCAGATAAATCTGGGATCGGACGGCGGCAAGCCCAGGCCGAACGGCTCAATCGGGTCGATATGCGTCCGACGCGAGGAGGGGCCCCCTACGATCACCACGCGAAAGTCCGTTTGGGAAGATCGGGAGAACGGGTGGTTCTCTTGCACAGGTGACGGGTCGACATCTGCACCGACGCTGCATATCGAAGCCCGATGCGGTTTCATGGCATCATCGTGCGCACCTTGACACTACCGCAGGAGCGTACGCCATGGCGACTTATATCGTCTTTACGAAGGAAAGCACGCAGGATCAGGGTGAGCTCGACATCTACCAAAGCAAGGTGGGCGAGACCTTCAAAGGTCACCCTGTCAAGATTCTCGCTGCCTACGGACCTCAACAGGTTCTTGAGGGCGAAGCGCCAGAGGGCGTCGTGATCGTGGAGTTTCCGTCGACTGCGGCCGCGCGTGCGTGGTACGACAGCCCGGCGTATCAGGAAGTCGCGCAGCACCGGTTCAAGGGCGCGCGCTATCGCGCCGTTCTCGTCGAAGGCGTGTGACAAAAGGCGGCGACGCTCAGGCCCGTGGAGCTCAGCGGGCCTCGGCCTACGACTGAGGCGGCAGGAGAGAGTCTGTGTTCTCTCCGCAAGCACACATCGCGCGTTGCCCGTCGCGGGCGTCTGAAGGTTCATTGCGGGTCGGGCGGCAGTCGGCCAGAGGCAGTCATTCGAGAAAGCAGCGCGAAGGCCCGCTCGCCTTCCGATATGAGACGTTCAATCTCTTCTGCATGGGGCACGTAGGTCGCTCGGAAACTGGCGATTTTGGAAGGCGCAGTGCCTACCCTGCAACTTGTGCGGAGCTGTCATCCGCCGGTTGTGCGCCGGCGCCGCCTTGCTGCCCATGCCGCAACAGCAAACCGCCCAGCCCACCCGCCGCCGCCGCCAAAATCGCGCCGAACAGAAACGCTGTGTGATAGCCGCTATTGAGCGCCGCCGTTGCGCCTTCGGAAGCCCGCATCGCGTCGCTGCGCGCAGTAGCAAGACTGGCCAGCACCGCAAGGCCAAGCGCACCGCCCATCATGAACGACGTGTTGACGATGCCGGACGCGAGGCCCGCATCGCTCGGCGCGACGTCGCTCATGGCAGCCAGGAGTATGGGATTGAACACAATGCCCGCGCCGACACCGAACAGGACCATGGCAGGCAGCACATCGAATACGAAGCTGCCATTCACCGGTGCCCGTGCGAAGAGCGCGAGGCCGCACGCCGCGACGAACAGCCCCACCGTCAGCGGAAGACTCAAACCGAAGCGCATGACCGCGCGCGCCGAGAGACTCAGCGAAAAGAGCGCCATGATCAGACTGGCCGGCAAGAACGCCAGGCCAACCTGCAACGGCCCGTAACCCAGCACGCGCTGCAGATACAACGCGGAGATGAAGAACCACGCGAACATCGCCGCCGCCCACAGTACGCCCACCACATTGGCCGTGGCGACATTGCGCAGGCGGAACAGGCTTAGCGGCATCAACGGATGTTTCACACGCGCTTCAATTGCGAGAAACACGGCCAGCAACGCCAGCGCGACAAACAGCAGGCCCAGTGTCTGCGCCGAGGTCCAGCCCGCTTCGTTGCCGTTGACCACCGCGTACACAGCGAGCATCAGCGAAGCCGTGATCGTCACCGCGCCGGCCACGTCGAGCCGCTCGCCATGCGCCTGGCCGCGCGCCGACGGCAGGAGCGCGACACTCAGCGCGTAGACGGCAATGCCAATGGGCAAGTTGACGAGAAAGATCCAGTGCCAGCTCAGCAGGTTGGTCAACACGCCGCCAAGCATGACGCCAAGGGTGCCGCCGCCCGCGCTGACAAAGCCGAACACACCCATCGCTTTGGCCCGGTCGCCGGTCTCGGTGAACAGGTTCATGATCAGCGACAGCGAAACGGCGTTGACGACCGCACCGCCCAAACCCTGCACCGCACGCGCGCACACCAGCAGGAGTTGCGAATTCGCCGTGCCGCATGCGAGCGAAGCCAGCGTAAACAGCGCAATACCGCCGAGGAACAGCTTGCGGTGGCCGTAAAGATCGCCCAGCCGACCGCCCAGCAGCAGACAGCCGCCGAAGGTCAGCATGTAGGCATTGACTACCCACACGAGTGAGGTTTCGGTAAAGGCCAGGTCCGCCCGGATGGACGGCAGCGCAACGTTCACGATGGTCGTGTCCAGCACGATCATCAGCATGCCCAGGCAGAGCACGATGAGGGCAAGCCAGCGCTTGCGTTCGTCGATGCCGTTCGTCATGAAACTGCTCCTATGTTCGAGATTGGCGGCGCCTGGGGGCGTCAACTCAGCACGCCCTTGGCGCGTAACTCGTGGCCGATGCGCGCGATCTCGCGCTCACCTTCGATCAGCGCAGCACCACTGGTGTGCACCGAGTAGTAACCAAGATGCAGATCGTGCGGAAGCGGGATGGCCGTGCCGAGCACGAAGCGCGTATCGCTCACCGCTTCGAATTCGATGGCTGCATCGGATGCATCGAAGACTGCCAGTTCGCCTCTGCCGACAGGCTCGGGCGTGCGCAGGCTGCCGTCCATCACTGCGACCCAACCGACCAGGTAGCCCTTCGGCGGCTGGTAGGTCCAACGCTGCCCCGCCTTGAGCTGCACGACGAAATAGTTGAGGCCCGCCGGCGCATCGATCGGGCTGACTGCATCGCCGCTACGGCCAAGCAGCACACGCGCGGGGCCGTCCGACGGAATGTCGTTGACCGGGAGGTGGTGACTGAACGCGGGCGCCAGTTCGCGTTCCGGCGGCAAGGCGACCCACAGCTGGAAAGCCTTGATCGGGGGCTTGACGAAGCCGGAATGCCAGACACCGCGGCCGGCGCTCATCCATTCGATATCGCCTGCCACCATCGTGCCTTCGTGGCCGGTGGATTCGGCATAGCGGCCCTGCCCTTCGATCGCCAAGGTCAACGTGGCGATGCCCGAGTGCGGATGCCAGCCGAAACCTTGCTGGCCGAGCGCCTCTTGCGTATCGATGAGATCGAGAAACACGAAGGGCTTGATCATCTGGCCGACGTCGGAGGGGCTGACCATGCGGACGACCGGCCCGTGTGCACGGCCACGCGTGCGGAAGATGATGTGGCGCCCGGCCTCGACGGCAGAGGTGGGCGGCGTTGCGAGGATGTTATTCATGGTGGGACTCTCCAGTCATCTGACTCGCCATAGGCGAGTCTGTCAGGCGGCCGCTGGGATCGTGAAGCTGGCTTTGGCCCACGCGGCAAAATTGGTCGGCTGCTGGCCGGCGACCTTGTTGGCCAACACAATTGCGTCACGCCGATCCACGCCGAGATACGTGTGCGCCTCGAAATAGGCGAGCATTGCCGCGATGTCATCCGCACCCGGAAACCAGCTGGCGAACACTTCACGCGGCACTTGCCTGAACGCAACCTTGTTGCCCTGCTGGTTCAGGGTCGCAATGATCTCGTTGAAGCTCAGGAAATCACCGACGAGCGGCAGATGTTCGCCATGTCCAGCGAGTTCCGGATGCGCGAATGCACCGGCCACAACGCGGCCCAGTTCGGTGATGTCGCCCATGTGGATGACGCGTCGATCCGGGTCCAGCGGCAGTGCCCAACCCGCGGTGCCATCCGGCTGCTTCTGCGCCGCCATGACGCCGACCAGGTTCTGGTAGTAGAACGGCGCGATCACGAACGTGTGGTGCGGAAATTTGGCTTCCCGCACGATGCGCTCGACGTTCGCCTTGGCCGTGAAATGCGGAACATCGATGGCGCCGCCGCTGATCGCCTCCACGTTCGGAAGCGTCGACCAGACGACGTGCTGCACTCCGGCGTCTTTCGCCGCATTGATCGCGGCCAGCGCCTGCCTGGGTTCATCCGCACCGGCTTCCCACGCATTGGTCACCAGGAATGCGCCGTATGCGCCGGCAAATGCGGCCTTGAGCGTTTCCGGGCGGTTGAAATCCGCCAGCACGACTTCGTCGCCCAGCTTCGGATGCCGGGCCGGATTGCGCGTCAACGCGCGCACCTTGAACTGACCGCTCGCCTGTAGCGCACGCACCACGGCGCCGCCTTGGTGACCGGTTGCGCCGACAACGGCAATGATCTTCTGGGGGGGCGACATGATTGTTCTCCAGTGAAGTTGGGTTGGGGCGATGCGCGCCTTACGCACCGAGCGCGGCGGTCTCTTCCTTTGCCGAGGCGATGGCCCCATTGCGGGCGTCCGGACCCATCGCCACACCTTCGGCACGAATGAAGGTGATATCGATGATGCCCAGGAAGCCGAAGGCTGCCTTCAGATAGGTTTCCTGATGGTCGAATGCGGCTGCGGGCGAGCCTTCGCTGTAGACGCCGCCACGCGACGAGGCGATGACCAGCTTCTTGCCGCCACACAGTCCGAGCGGGCCTTGCTCCGTGTAGCGGAACGTCTTGCCGGCGACGGAGATGCGGTCGATCCAGGCCTTCAGTTGCGAGGGGATGCCGAGGTTGTACATCGGCGCACCGATGACCACGATGTCGGCGGCCAGGAAGTCTTCGAGCGCAACCTGGCCCATGGCTACGTCGGCCTTCAGAGCATCGTCAATGGGAGCGCCTTGCGCGGCCGCGAGGTGCGCTGCCGTCAGGTGCCCGATCGGGGTATCGGCAAGGTCAAGACTAATGATTTCAAGGCCGGGGTGACGGACTCGGAAGGTCGTAACGACGTCGGCGGACAGATCGCGGCTGACGGAGTTTTGGCCGAGGATGCTGGAATCTACGTGCAGCAGTTTCATGAGAGTTTCTCCAAAGTGGCAGGCGGTGTGTCTGCCCGATGACTGGAAGATAGGCTCGGGTCTGCTATCTGAATAGACGTCATTTCTCGATGGAATCTATCGCGCTGAGAGATACACGCTTGTCCTTGTACGCCGCACGCTTCTGCGCGCGACGCTGGGTAGATTCAACCCACGCATTCATTCTGGCGCGCTTGACCTACCAAGAAAAGACACTATATTTCGATACCAATCATCTCCATTCCAGATAGTTTCTGGCTACCCCCATGCTCGATGGTGTCTCTCTCGATCAATTGCGGGCCTTCATCGCCACGGTGGATGAAGGCAGTTTCTCGGCCGCGGCGCGCAAGCTTCGGCGCGTGCAGTCCATGGTCAGCGGCCTGGTCGCGAACCTGGAAGATCAGCTGGGCGTGGAGCTGTTCGACCGCACGCGCCGATACCCGCAACTGACCACGGAAGGCACGGTGCTGCTGGCAGACGCGCGCACCGTGGTAGGGGGCATCGACGGCATGAAATCCCGCGCCAAGGGCATGACCAAAGGGCTAGAGCCCGAGCTGTGCGTGGTGGTGGATGTGTTCTTCCCCATCCAGATCATCAGCGAGGTGGCCACGGAATTTCGGGAGCGTTTTCCGATGGTGCCGCTGCGGCTGTATGTCGAAGCACTGGGCGGTGCCTATCAACCGGTACTGGATGGACGGGCGTCGGTGGGCATCGTCGGCTCGCTCCCGACTGTGCCCGCCCCTTTGACGGCGGAGAAGCTGACCACGGTGGGCTTCATCATGGTCGCGGCACAGAGCCATCCACTGGCGGCTCTCCGTGGGCCGATCTCAAAAGAACAGTTGGCGCGTCATACCCAGCTTGTACTGACGGATCGCTCGGATCTGTCGGCCGGGCGCGAGTTTGGCGTGTTCTCCGGCCTGACCTGGCATCTGGCGGATCTCTTTGCCAAGCACGCATTCCTGCTCAGCGGCCTAGGATGGGGCGGCATGCCGATGCATACCGTTCGGACCGACCTTGAGACAGGTCGGCTCATTGAACTGAAGATCGATGAAGTCCCGCCAGGCGGGCTTGGCATGCAAATGTCGGCCGTCTATCCCACGGCATCACCGCCCGGGCCTGCGGGGCGCTGGCTGATCGAACGCCTGCGCGATTGCCAGACTTCGGCGGCTCCGTCGAGCGCTACCGCACAACTGGTCAATCCATCTAGTACCGATCTCTCGCAGCCACCTGCAGGAAAGCGTCGGCCCAAGTAGTCGCCTGGCTCTATCCAGGTGCCGATCTCAATGGCTGAATCCCGGATTACCGGCAAAGTGGAGATGGTAAGCCTTTTGCCTGCGTCGCGATGGATGTCATGAAAGAACGTTACTTCCAAAGGTCGTGGACTGCCTCACGATCTGCTCGACGATCGGTCGAAGTCGGTTCGAAAGCGGACGGAGGTGAATCGCATCCGAATGACTCAGACGGGTCGGGAGTGTGAGTTCGCTGATCGAGGAAGCTGCCGTTCGGCTGGTCGACGTCGTGACTGTCAGCAATCCGCCATATCGTTGACGTAGAACCTAGTCCGCCCCGATGTCCGCAATGGCCGATGAAGGAGCGTTCGTCTTTGACAATCGGACGGCCCGCTGGATCTGCCGAGCTCGGTGGCAAAGCGACTTGTGGCAAAAATTGAGCCTGCAAGACTGGACGCCTTGGAATGCCGACGTCGATGGCTCGCGCAACAGCAACACGGTGGCGTCTGCGCCAGCTAATATTGCTTCAACGCAGTGAGCGGCCGGACTGGCAGTCCGTGGTTGCGGTGTTCGCGCCATCAGCTGCGCGCCTGTCTGGCGTGGGTTGGCAGGCAGCTCCATGCGGTTTCCCCACAGCTGGCTGCGACGATGTAACCGCCATGTAACCCGAATAGGCTGCGCGTCGTCACTCTCGCGGGGGCGACGGCGGCGAGGCCACGCAAATCGTCGTGCATCGCCGCACGCTGCAGGGCGTTTTCCACCCGGCCAGAGCATAAATCTGTGTCAGAGCCGGTCGATTGGGCGTGGCTCACGGTCGACCGGTTGAGGGCGGCGTCGTCGTGGCCTGAGTGGAGCGCTGCGCGGGCGCGGTCCCGATCGTGGTGCCGGTCATCGGCCTCCGTCGCGGTGGGACGTTGCTCAGATTTCCTCTAGCAAAAACCACCGTTACGGACGCCTAAGGAAGTGCGATCCGTTAAATGCGACCACTCGATCGTCTATCGGGCTTCACGCCCCTTGTAGTCGGCGCTTGCCTCGCGTTGCGCCGCAGGCGGTCGCCGACCGGACGCTGGAATGATCTGCGGCAGCATCGAAGCGCTGGCAAAGACGAGCCCAACGCCGCACACGCCAGGCCAATGCCACACGCTCCACGCATAGTTGCCAAGCGCCGCGCCGATCGCCCCGCCTGCGAAGCGGCATGTCATGTAAAGCGTGTTGGCACGGCTCATCGCAGTGCTCTTAACCGCCAGGCTGCGCGCCATGTTCGAGACATGGGAGCTTTGCATGCCGAGGTCGAGCAGGATCACCCCGACGATTAGCCCGCCGATGCTCGAGCCTTTCCCCGCAAGCACCACGTACGAGGCAATGAGGACAATGCTGGCGGCGAAGATGATACGACGCGGATCGCGCGTATCGGTCAGCTTTCCCGCAGCATAGGACGCGCTCGCGCCGGCGACGCCGACAAGCCCGAACAACCCCGCCGTCTCGCTGCCGTAACGGGGGTCGAGGGCGTGCAGATGAAACGCGAGCGTCGTCCAGAAGGCGCTGAATACAGCGAATTGCAACGCCGCGATCAAAGCGGTCTGCCGTACGACGGGTTCCTCGCGCAGCAACGCAAACAGCGAACGCATCAACGCACCATAGCTGCCTGAGAAGGTCGGCTCGATACGCGGGAGCACGCGCGCAAGCATGACGGCAACGCCCACCATTGTGACTGCCGCGAACGCGTAGACAGAGCGCCATCCGAAATGCGCAGCGATCGTGCCCGCTACCGTGCGAGAGACGAGGATGCCGCAAAGCAGACCGAACATCACGATTCCGACGGCCTTGCCGCGGTTTTTGGGGCCCGCAATCTGCGCCGCGTAAGGCGTAAGCAGTTGCGGCGCGACACTCGCCATGCCCGCGGCAAAGCTCGCCGTCACGGCCCAAGGCAGCGTGGGCGCCGCCGCCATCGCGACGAGCGCGACGACCGCCGCCGCCAACGTGAGCGCGAAGAGCTTGCGCAGATCGACCTTGTCCCCGAGCGGAATGAACAGGAGCAAGCCTAGCGCATAACCAGCCTGCGCGGCGATGGAAACCGCGCCGGCCTGACCTTCGGTAGCGCTGAAAGTATGCGCGAAATCGACCAGCAGCGGCTGGTTGTAATAGTTGTTGGCGACGACGAGTCCGGCTGCGAGTGCCATGACCCAATAGATCGACTGTTTCATCTGCGTCCATCCTTTGCCGGAAATGTTCGAAGCGCTCACGCGCTCGATCCGAGACGTGGCGTGCGGGCTTTTGCGGTTTGCTCAAAGGGGAATGTAGACTATTCCTGATCTCGGGAGTACGGTCGTACAGCGGTAATGATTCTTGCGATTTTCGGAAAGGTGACCAATGGACCGATTCGACGCCATGAATGTGTTTGTCCGGGTGGTGGAAGCCGGCAGCCTGTCTGCCGCGGCCCGTGCGATTCCGATGTCGCTGACTTCGGTGAGTCGCCACTTGTCGGCGCTGGAGACGCAATTCGGCATGCAGCTGCTGCGCCGCACAACACGGCACATTGCGCTGACGAACGAGGGGCGCCTATTTTTCGAGCGCGCGAAGTCGATCCTCGCGGAGCTGGACGAAGTGGGCACTTTGCTCAGCGCGGGCCGCAACAAGCCGGCGGGCCGTTTGCGCATCGCCGCGCCCACGCTGCTCGGCCGAACCGTCATCGCGCCGCTCCTGCCGTGCTTCCTTGCGCGCCACACCGCTGTTTCGGTTGAGCTGCTGCTAATCGACCGCGCCGTGAATCTCGTCGAGGAAGACATCCACCTCGCAATTCGTGTGGGCCGCCTGCCCGATTCTGCGCTCGTGGCACGCAAGCTCGGTGACGTGCGCATGATCGTTTGCGCCGCGCCGTCTTATATCGAGCGCCGCGGCGCGCCTTGCTCGCCTGACGAGCTGCGCCAGCACGACTGCCTCGTTTTCTCCGACCAGCCTGGCCCCGTCGAATGGCGCTTCAAGTCCGCTGGCACTCGTCATTCCGCGCGCATTGCGGGCCGTCTCTGGGCCAACGCGCTCGACGTCCTGGCGGCCGCGGCGATCGACGGTGCGGGCATCGTGCGCGCCCCCTCGTGGCAAGTGGCGGACGACATCGAGCGTGGCCGGCTGCGGCGCATCCTTCAGGATTACGAGACAATGCCTGCGCCCGTGAATGTGCTCTTCGAACGCGCGCGACGCACGTCGCCCTCTGTACGGGGCTTCCTCGACTACCTGTTCGAATCGACGAACACGGGCCCGCTCGCGGGCATGTCCCGCTCCAGTGCAGCGCTCGGCGCGGCAAACGGGTGATCCCCCATTACGCCGGGCGCCTACGCTACGTGTTCGTCTTTGAGTCTTAGCTCCCAAGCTTTCGCACCCTGAGCGCGTGCCAGCGTCAACGCCTGTTGCAAAATTATGGACCGTGGCGCCCGCCGGGATGACCTCTTCTCCGATAGCGTCCGAGACTTGATTCTCATCAGTTCGGGGGCATTCCAAAACTGTCCAGTAGCGTCGCCTGCCAGCCGGGCATTAATGAGGCTGACTGCTTCTCGCATACGGCCCTGTTCCAGCATTGCGCTCGCAAAGTCGGATAAGAAAACAGAATAAGCCGGATCAAATCCACGGGCTTGCAGCGTCTCCAGTGTCGATCGAAGCTCGACGAAAGAGACAGCGTTCGGATCCTGGAATACTTTCGCCCAAAGTGAAAAAGCCGAACCATAGAGTCCCCAAAAGTCCAGACCGTGAGTTCCTGCCGCCTGGATAAGCTGCTGGGACACACGCTTGACGCCTTCCAGGTCTCCTGAAAGCGCTCCCACGTTACAGCTTCCCTCCGCAAGGGCACAGCATAGGGTGCAGGCGTGATCCAATGCCATAGCCTCGTCAATTGCTATCTGGGCAGCCCGTCGCGCTTTTGCCGTGTTCCCCATTACCCACAGAATGCGCGAAAGAAAGGCCCAACCTGCCACGCGCTGGTCCATTCCAAATCTGAAATGGGAACCATGACGTTCGTCGCGCGTATAACTGTCGAGCATGCACTCAATTTCAGACAAAGCTTCCGTGTGATTGCCCAAAAAATGATGAGATGTCCCAATCAAACGACGTGCCGTCAGAAGTGCAGCTTGATCGCGATGCCTCACGGCTAGATCTGCCATGCTTTTCCCGTGCTGGAGGGCCTGTGTGTAGCAGCCGCTACGGAGATAATAAAGCCATAGACCGTATTCAGCCTGCAGTTGCGTTTCCGCGTCGTCCAGCCGGAGCGCGAGATCGCTGGCCCTGGTCCAGGCCCGTCCATTAGCGGGAACGGGTCCACGTGACCAGGTCAGCGACGTGGCCAGTGCGGCCTGAATCATCATCTCCTGCCGCTCCTCAACGGGAGGAACTTTCGTTTCTTCCAGTACGTTCGTAATCCGCTGGCGACACTCGTCGTAGAGTGATAGTTGTATCCAGAATGGGGCGGAGTTCGCGAGGATGAGCAGTCCCATGGCACGGCGCTTACTATCTGACAACGACCAGTCAAGAGCGGCCCTGATATCGTCAATGTGGTGTTCGTATTGTCGCTTCCATTGCGTCGTGGGTAGCGACATCCAATCCTGTTGGGCTTGAGAAATCAATTGCTCAACGAAGCGGGCATGCTTTTCATTCATGGCCGCCGTGCGGTTCGCAAGCTGCTCCAGGGCATATGCCCGCACCATGGCTAGATAGCGATAGCGAATCGGCTGGGTTCCGGCCTGCACCGTAATTAGCGACTTTTCAACGAGGCTGCAAAGAACATCAACCAGTCGGGTGGGCCTTTCCAGCCTGGTGGATACGATGCGCTCTGCGGCAGCGACGGTGAAATCGGCAGGGAAAATGGCCAACTCCTGGAACACCGCTTGTTCTGCGGAGTCGAGTAACTGGTAACTCCACCGCAGGGCGTCACCAAGCGTCCGATGGCGCCCCGGGGTCTGGCGTTTCTGAGCGGCAAGCAACCCGGACGAGAGGGCTAAATCCTCGGTGACCGCTGCGAGACCCAGCGATGGCACGCGAGCTGCGGCGATTTCCAATGCCAGTGGAACCCCATCGAGCGCCCTGCATAACGCCGTAACCTGCTCTACGTTCGTTTCGGTAAGCGCGAAATGATAGTCCGCGGAAGTGACACGGCGGACAAACAGTTCAACCGCGCTATAGGTTCTCGCGATTGCTGCATTGAGGGTGTGCGGAGGTAACGCGAGGGGACTGAGCCGGTACACCTGCTCACCGTCCAGCCCCAACGGGGTCTGGCTGGTGAGCAGCACGCTCAGTTGAGGATCAGATTCCAGAAGCCGCTCAAGGACCGCCGCACAGGCCGACGTAACGTGTTCACAGTTATCAACGACGAGTAGCGCCCTTCCCGGATGAGGCGCTAACTGTGTGCTGGTCCCAGCAAGCCCCGCCAACGCGCTCGAAATAGCTGGCGTTACTAAGGCTTCGCTCAGTTGCGACAAGTCGGCGAAGTAAACCCCATCGGGGAAACAAGGACTGGATTCTGATGCGGCCTCTATCGCCAGGCGAGTCTTACCTATGCCGGGAGGGCCTGTGAGCGTGCATAGCGTTTGGGTAGCCAGTAGCCGGCTCAATTCCAGTAGCTCCTCAACGCGGCCGATCAAAGGGGACCGTGGATTCGGGAGTCCGACTCGTGCTTGAGGTGCGCCTATGGACGACGTGACAGCCCGATGCGCCTGCACTGAACCTGTAAAACGATAGCCCCGGCCAAATTCCGTCGCGATCAGGTCCCGATCATCCCCCAGTATTTTTCGCAACGACGAGATCTGCGCCTGCAAGCTGTTTTCCTCGATGACTTCCTTCGCCCATATCCTGGAAAGAAGCAAATCTTTGGATACGACCTGGCCTGCCGCACTGACAAGCTGGACTAGCACGTCTAGCGCACGCTCACCTACGTCCAGTCGTACACCGTCTCTTAACAATAGCCGCAAACGTGGGAACAACTGGTAGCGCCCGAAAGCAACCATATCGTCGTCGCGGGAATCCGGGCCCTTCGACGGCTTTTCATGGCGAGTCCTTGTACCTGTCGGCATTTTTTAATGTCACACGGCGAGATTTCGGGGATCAACGGGGATTTCAGACGTCTGAAATTGTAGGCCAAAGACTTTTCGTGTGCGCTGCATCACGATGAAGGTCCCTGCACTTCGTCGTGAGTCTGGACATGTCACCCAATACAGTTGGTAGCGAATCTCCGGCGCAGCGCGCCGCCCCTGAAGAGCCCGGGTTAACACATCACCTGGACAGTTCATTGCTGATGGTGATGGCGGTCGCCTGCGGTGTCTTCGTCGCTAATATTTACTACAACCAGCCGATCCTGGAACTATTGCAGCAGGCTTTCCCTCGATCGGTTGGCCTGGTCAACCTGGTTCCGACGGCTACACAGCTGGGTTTCGCCTGCGGTCTGTTTTTTCTGGTCCCCCTGGGAGACCGGATTGATCGGAGAAAATTGATTCTCGGGCAAACGGCAGTGTTAGTCGTGGCGTTGGTATGCCTTGCTGCAGCCCCGAATGCCTGGTTGCTGGTAGTCGCTTCAGCAGTAGTAGGTATTTCAGGATCCGTTGCCCAACAAGTCGTACCGTTCGCGGCAGAACTAGCCGGATCCAGTCGCCGTGGCCAGGTCGTCGGTACCGTGATGAGCGGCCTGCTTTGCGGCATTCTGCTGGGAAGGGCCGTCGGCGGATTTACCGCCGATCATTGGGGCTGGCGTGCTACGTTCTGGCTAGGGGCCGCGATGACCGCCATTATCTGGGTCATGTTGCTAGTCAAACTCCCACACAGTGAACCCAGGACGAGCCACAGCTACTTTGGCCTCATGAAGTCACTCATCGAGTTGTGGCGAGAAGAACGGTCGCTGCGCCGTGCAACGTGTATTCAAGCCGCGATGTTCGGTTCCTTTATTGGGCTATGGACGATTCTGGCATTGCGTCTGCATGAGGCCTTCGGCTTGGGGGCTGATGTGGCAGGCGTCATGGGGATCGTTGGCGCGGCGGGTATTCTGATTGCCCCACTTGCCGGCCGTGTCGCCGATCGTCGTGGACCCCATGTCGTTATCGGACTTGGTTGCCTGATCATGGTGCTGTCATACGCGGTTCTGGGCCTTTGGGGCAGCCTTGTTGGCCTGGTCGTCGGCATCATCCTGCTGGACTTCGGTGAGCAGTCGGCTCTCATCTCCAACCAACATGTGGTTTACGCTCTTCGACCGGAGGCAAGAAGCCGGCTCAACACGCTATTCATGAGCGGAATGTTCGTAGGCGGCGCCGCGGGTTCCTGGGGAGCAAGTATCAGTTGGCGACTAGGTGGATGGCATGCAGCATGCGTATTTGGTGGCGCGTTGGCGTTGCTCGGGTTCGTTCTCCATTTCTCCGGGAGACTGGCTGCTTACGCCACCATTGAAACGTCGACAGTGGCCGAAAGCAACCGGAAATAGAACGGATGCCTCCCCCGTAAGAGCCGACGAACGTAGCAGTTCGAAGGAATCAGGAAACTTTCATTCATGAACTCCCCACACTTTCCTGGCGCTCATGGCACGTTGTCGTTACTGACGGAAATTGATCCGCAGACGGAGACGATTAACCGTACGATGCGCCTCGAAGCTTCAGCGGATGGTCGCAGCGTGCTCCTGGTCGCACTAGATATTCGCAAGCCTGGCAGCCAACGGGAATGGCGTGTCGAAATTATGCCGGAAGAGCTTATCGCACTGATTCACGCGCACGGTACAGAAGTATCGGGATATCTTGTCGATTTCGAGATTCAGGTGCGATAGGCAGGCACGATCCATCAAGTCAATGGGCTTGGACCATTGTCGAGAGCGAATCGCCACGTACTACCGGATTTTGCTCGATGAAGGATTGCCGGTCGGCATCAAGGACCTCGTCAGCACCGCAGGTATCAGGACCGCGTCCGGCTCGCCTGCGTACAGGATTTTGTGCCCGAAGAAGACGACGTGGTCGTCGAGCGCCTTAAAATACCGGCCGCAGTTTTGCGCTGCAGGCCGAGCGTACATTCGGCAAAAAGGGCTATGCGATCACATCCGGCTTTCTCGCGAGTGTCGTTGTCGGATGGTTTGCGTTTCAGACCGGTCTCACCGGGACGACGGTGCAAGCGTCGTTCGGGTGGAACGAAACGGCGACTATCGTAGCGGCCACGCTGCTTTATACCGCTGTGACGTTCATTGGTATTCGCGCGCTCTCAATCGTCGGCATGATCGCCGCGCCGCTTTATCTGATCCTGGGCTTTGCGGCGGTGTATCTGGTCGGCTCGGAGCATTCGCTCTCCGGAGTGCTGCTTTACGACGGGGCCGGCGCGAACGGCTTCATGTCCTTCGGCGGCGCCGTCACGCTGGTGGTGGCGACCTTTGCCGATTCCGGCACGATGACCGCCGATTTCACCCGCTGGTCGAGGATGGCAAGAGTGCAGTCTATGCGACCCTCACCGCATTTCCGTTTGCCAACATGGTCGCGCAGGTGTTCGGTATCGTGATCGTATGCGCGGGTGCCGCAGCAGCGCCGGCGACCGAGGGCGGCAACTTCATGGCGGTTCTGACCAGCCATGGCGGCGTGCTGTCGGCCATTGCGCTGATCTTCGTATTCGTGAACCTCGGGTCGGTGTGCACGCATTGCCTCTACAACGGTGCGGTGGGCTGGGGGCGCATTGCGAACAGGAAGATGAGAACGATGACGGTCGTCTCGGCTTACTGGGTGGGGTGCTGGCGGTGGCAGGCGTGTGGAGTCTGTTCCTGAACTGGCTGAACCTGCTCGGCGTGCTCGTACCACCGATCGGCGCGTAATCATCGTAGATCAGCTGCTGGTACGGCATTACTCGTACGACGACGACGTGCCGAACTTCCGCGGCAGCGCGTTCGCAGCGTGGGCATTCGGCGCGCTCGTCGCGGTGCTCGTGCACGAGACGGCGCCATGGTTCTCCGATGCGGTCGCGGGGATGCTGGTGGGCGGGGTCGCCTATTACGCACTGTCCCAAGGGGCGAGGCACGCGGTGCGTCAGCGCAATGGCTTGCTTTAGGGGGCGGGTTCAGCGCTTCGACAAACGGCGGGGCGGCCTGTCTTCAGGTTTGCTCCGTCGCGCTCAGGTCGCCGCGCCGCCCGAACGTCTAGTGAGTTCGTCCCACACCGCCTTGCCGGATTGCGGGCTCACGTCACTGGGATGCACAGCCTGTGCAAAGATTGTCTCGCCGTTCATCGCCGAGTGCGGCCGTGCGCTGGTTCAAACGGCGTTGCGTCATCTCCGGCCCAGTCAACTGCCACCTGCGCGTGAAGCGCGGTGGTATCGAACACAGGCAGCGCAAAGCTTAAGATAATTCCCGACAAGGCGTTGCGCGGAGCGCTTTCGCCCGTTGCCCTCGCCGCTCGCGGCTATTCCGGAGACACACATTCTTCGCGCCGTCGTTCCAACGCAAGTGCGGTCGCGCTAGATTGTCGACGATGTTGAGGCGATCGTCGAATGACCGTTACTGGGCCGGCTAGTGCCCCACGACGGAGCGCGACAATCGCTTCGGGCGTGTGCTCATGCAGTCGGCCGAACGCGACCCTGAGGATACATACAGCTTCCTCGATAAGAGACGTTCGTGCGGAGCTAGCGAGGGTTACGCCTCGTCGCAATCTTACATCTAGAGCAACGTCGGGTGGGGCAACCACGCAACGGCACGTTGCGTGGTAACGGGATCCTCCGCGACGACTAGCCCTGTTTAAACAATTCCAATGACAAGTGTAGTCTTCGAAGCTGGAACGCCTCTTACGATCAAATCGGGCAGGCGGTGTGGATCAGACCAGTGCGCGCCCGATCAGACGAACTCGCGACACCCCTCCGTCCGGCAGAATATTGAAGCGCACATGGGTAACCCGCGTTATCCGTTCAGGCGAGAACGAATGTAAGCAGTCCATTTCCAGCTTCTGCTCGTCGAGCAACACGGGCCAGAACATCGATTGGGTGATGAGCGACTCGTCGGTGCCTGCCGTAACGAATGCGCCTTGAAGCGAGCAACGGTCCGCGAAATTGCCTTTGAAATGCGCGGTGTCGACATCGATCCTGCTGATTTCGCCAGCCACCGCGAGTTCGACGATGCACCAGTCACAGCCCGGTTCGCGACGCCGACGGGTTTCCCAGCCTTCGCCCATGTTGGCTGCACGCGTGGGCAAAAGCAGATTTGACGCGAGGCCGTAGTGCTGGTTGTTCGCCGCAACGATCCGCGCACCGTTCATCGCTGACGCGAGATCGAGTTCGGCGCCCGGCGCGAGTTCGCGGCGCGGGCGGCCGAACACGCGCAATCGCGCGATACCGCCGTCCGGGTAGATATTCAGGCGTACGTGCGTGTAGACCGCGCCCTCGGCCGCCTCGATTGCGCGAAAGTGATGCGCGTTTCCGTTCAGCGCCATTGCGGGAAGCACTTCGGTCCATTGCGCATCGGCGGGCGGAATGTCGTCATCCGAGCGACACGCGTCTATCGATGCCGCCGGAGGAAAGTTGCCGGTGAAATGGCTCGTGTCGATATCGACGCCCATCAGTTCGCCCGCCGTGCCCAGCTTGACGATACAGAAATCGTGGCCAGTCACGCGCTTGCGACGCGATTCCCAGCCGTCCATCCATTTGCCGTTGTCATCGTATTTGCCGGGTATGAACACGGCCGGCTCCGGATTCAGCATGCGAGCCATCGGCGCGAAAAAATCATCACTGGTAAACACAGCTTGCGCGCCGAGACGTGGGTCCGCGAGATTGATGCCTGTGCGCGTAAAGGCCGGCGCGTTGGGGTCGAGAGTGGGAATGGCCATGTGTGTGAGCGTCTATCTGAGATTGTTGAAATGATGAACGCTCAGGCGTCCGGAACCCACGGTTGCGTGCCTTGCAGATCGGATACGAAGTCGTCAAGCACGGCGATGTCAACCGGTTTCGGCGTGTTGTCGCCTTGCCCCTGAATTTTGACGATGTCCTGCGGACACGCAGAAAACGCAACGAAGCAATCCATTTCGGCGCGTAGCGTGATGTACTCGCCAGGCTTTGTCACGGTAGGCAACGTATGCAGCGTGATACCGTCCGGTTGCACGCGGATATTCATGAAGATGTTGAACGAAGCGAGGTTCTGGCGCGGCGGCGTTATGCCGAGTTCGAACATACCTTCGAACATGTTGTCGCAACAGTTGCGGTGGTAGCCGCGCACGCCGAGCAGTTCATAGCGTTTGCGATCGCAGGCCGCCATGAAGGTGTCATGGACACCGGGCGTCGTGTCTTCCACGACGGTCAGCACCGGATTACGCTGGTTGGTCACGAAGCTGTCTCCAACCACCGGATTGAGCCGCTGGTTCCAGACGCGCGTGGTCTCCATGCACATGTATTCGTTCAGGTCGTACGCGTTCCAGGCCCAGCAGTCTACGACTTGCGTGCCATGGGTATTGATGACCCGTACGGCCTGGCCTGCTTTCAGTCGGACTGCTTTGCCGTGGCCGGCGGGAACGGTTACTGCAGGTTGATCTGTATAGCTCATGAGCGTGAATTTTCCGGAGTAAAGCGATAGAGAAATTGCTGGAGTCGTGGCGACGAGGGTGTGTCGAGCACCTGCGCGGGCGGACCTTGTTCGACGATGCGTCCGCCGTCCATGAAGACCACGCGGTCCGCGACATCGCGCGCAAAGCCGATTTCATGCGTGACGACAATCATCGTCGTATCGTTCGCAGGGAGTCCGCGCATCACCGTCAGCACTTCGCCGACCAGTTCGGGATCGAGCGCGCTGGTCGGTTCGTCGAACAGGATGACTTCCGGCGCCATCGCGAGGGTGCGGGCAATGCCGACACGCTGCTGTTGGCCGCCCGAGAGGTTCGCGGGCATCGACGTGTGCTTGCCGCCCAGCCCAACCTGGCTCAGCGCTTCGACGGCGAGGTCAGCGGCGGCGAGACGGTTCATCCGTTTGACCGACAGCAGCCCTTCCATCACGTTTTCGAGCACCGTCATATGCGGCCACAGATTGAAACTCTGAAACACCATGCCGATGCGGCTGCGCTGCGCCCGTATCTCGCGCTCAGGCCGCGGGCTCGTCGCGCCGTTCGGGTTCTCGCGCAAGCCGATCCGCTGGTCGCCGATCCAGATGGCGCCTTCGTCGGGCGGCGAAAGCCAGTTCAGGCAGCGCAACAGCGTCGATTTTCCGGAGCCCGACGGACCAAGTACGCAGACCGTTTCGCCGCGCGCTACGGTCAGATCGACGCCGTCGAGGATGCGGTTCGCGCCGAACCACTTGACTATGCCGCTCGCCTTCAACGCTACGGGCGGCGTGCTGTCGGATAGGTTCATGCTGATCACCGGGGCCGGGCGACCCGATGGTCGCGGCCGAGGCGGCGCTCCCAATGACGGGTCGAAAAGTGGATGACGGAAGTCGCGGCCCAGTAGACCATCGCGACGACGAAATAGACTTCGAGCGGCGCGTACGTGTCGGACACGACGGCCTTCGCGGCGAACATGAATTCGTGCACAGAGATCACCGATAGCAACGCGGAATCTTTGACGAGACCGATCAGCAGACCCGTCAGCGTGGGCAGCAGCAGCGGCAGCGCTTGCGGCGCGATGATGCGGCGCGCGATCGCGACCGGCGACATGCCGATCGCGACTCCCGCTTCGACGGTTCCAGCGGGCACGGCGGCAACAGCAGCCTGAATCACTTCTGCGACGTACGGGCCGTAATAGACCGCGAGCGTGACCGTGCCGACCAGCGGCGCGGGCAGCAGCACGCCGAAATCCGGCAATACGAAGAACATGACATACAGCAACACGAGCAGCGGCAAGCCGAGCGTCAATGCCGTGTAGCCGCGAATCACCGCAGCCAGCCACGGACCGCCGCGTCGCTGGCCGACCGTCAGCAGCACGCCAAGCACGCCCGACATTCCTGCGCCGGCCGCACACAACCAGCCCGTGCTGCCGAGTCCTGCTGCAAGCTCCGGCCAGTAGCCGGACAGAACGCTGAGATCGAAGGTCATCGCGCAACTCCCGTCGCGACCTGCTCGACGCCTGGCGCGCGCGGCGAACGCTGTGCGCGCCGCGCGGCATAGATAACCGGCAACGCGACCGCCAGATAGCCGACGCTGACCAGCAGCATCACTTGCGTCGACGTGTAGGTTCGCGCGATCACCATCTGTCCCGCGTACGTCAGTTCGGTGACGGCGACGACCGACGCGAGCGGCGTGGTTTTCAACAGGATCGTAAATTCGTTGATGAGTGCGGGCAGGCTGGCCTTCAGCATCTGCGGCAGCGCGATCCTCAACGCGATGCGCCACGGCGCCATACCAAGCGCAGTCGCGGCTTCGTACTGGCCGGGAGTGATCACCCGCAGATTGCCTCGCAGGATTTCCGCCGTGTAGGCGCCGCTGTTCAGGCCGAGCGTGAGCGCGGCTGCCAGCATCGGACGGCCGCCCAGCCCGATCAGCGGCAACGCGAAGAACAGCACGAACAGTTGCACGAGGGCGGGTGTGCCGCGCATGAAGCTGATATAGAGTCGCGCGGCCCAGCGCAACGGCGCAACGCGTGTCAGTTGCATCGCGAGCGCGAGATGGCCAAACACGAGACTGCCGGTTGCGCCGAACAGCGTCAGTTCCACGGTCAGCAGCCAGCCGTCGATGAGTGTCGGCAGGCTGTGGATCACTTGCGGGTCAAAGCCCATCACGGCTGGTTCCCGGAATCAGAGTTGGTCGAGGTCTTCGACCGCCGACAGTTCGAGCGCGCCTGGCACGTCGTTGCCCGCAATGCCGGTGCAGCACGCCGATACGATGAACACCATGTCCGTCACCACCCGGCACGCGACGAAATCGCCGGCTCGCGTGACGTTGGGCAGCGGTTCGATGCGGCCATCCTGATGCAATGCCACGTGCATGAAAAGGTTGATCGGGTCGGGCATTTTGGGCGGCTTCAGGCCCAGCGATTGAATCACCGCGCCGACCGATTCGACGCAGCCGGTCTGTCCCGCGTAGCCCTGGTCCGCGAGATACGCGGTTGTCGATGCCGGGAGCAGCAGATCGTGTTTGCCGCTCGAATCCTTACCGAGCACCATCAGCGCGCGGCGGCGATTGCTGACGATCCGCATGCCCGCCTGCAGCACGTACGAATTGCTGAACACGCGTGTGTGATGAACCGACATGTACACATCGTCGTTGATCCGGCTGAAGCCGAACATCGACGCGACCGCGCCCGGTTCTTTCGCCTCGATACGCAGGATCTGGCCTGCCTTGACGTCGATCGCGCGCGATTCGCCCGCAGGCACGGCGACGGTTCGCGGGGACAGCGGTGCGCGCGAAGGCGGTTCTTTGAGAAGCAGCATGTTGAGTCCGTTCAGGCGGCGACGGGCGTCGCGGGCAGGATGGAAATGGCGATGTCGGTAACCTTCAGGCCGTTGCCGGGAATGATGTCCTGCGGACACGACGACACGGCACACACCAGGTCTTCGAGCACGTCGAACGTGATGTAGTCGCCCGGCTTGCTGGTCGGATCGGTGACCTGCATTCGGCAATCCCGCGTGACCGGGCCGTTCTGAAACAGGTTGAACGGCTCCGGCACATCGAACGGCGACAGCCCGTACAGAGCCAGACCCGCGTGCATGTTGTCGAGGCAGTTGCGATGCCCGGTTACGTTGAAATCGACCGTGAAACGCGTGTCGTCGCAGGCGGGCACGTTGGCATCGTGAATGCCGACGGTGTCTTCGACTACCCGCAACAACGGGCGCCCCAGCGATGAATACAGCGCGTCGCCGACGTTGAAAAACAGCGTCCGAAGCTGGCGGCGCGTATGCGTCGGCGACAGCTTCTCGCCATGGTTCGACTTGACCACCGCGACAAAGTCGGCGGCCTGCTGCCCCTCGACGTCCATGATGGTCAATCGTTGGCCCGCCTTCACTTCGAAGGTACGTCCATGTCCTGCCTTGACGGTGAGAGTCGGTACTGGATCTGTCATGTGATTCGGTCTGCTCGGTTTACTGCGCGGGGATGAAATCGGACGTCGGTGTATCAAAGCTCACGCCCAGGCTGGCCTTTTGCAGGCGTGCGAGTTCGCCGGACTTTTTCATGGCGAGGATCTGGTCGCTGATTGCCTTGTTCAGACGTATATCGTCCGGGCGAGTCGCCCAGGCAATCCACTGCGAAGGTCCGAGCTCACCAGTCGATTTCAGCTTGCCCGGATTCTGTTTGATAACGCCCGCGAGCACGGTCATATCGTCGAACACGAAATCGGCGCGACGCGTCATCAATGCAGCCACTGTCTGATCGACGCTATCCACGCTGATCAGCTGGATCGGCGCAAGACCTTTGGCCTTCAGTGTCTCGTTGAACTGCTTGAGGATCTGTTCGGGCGCGCTCGCGCTCTTGACCGCAGCCGTCAGTCCGGCGAGAGACTCGATGGTGGCCTGCTGCGGAATTTTTTTGAAATCGGCGCGCACCAGAGCGCCATTCACGGTCTTGCTGGTCGGCACTATGTAAGCGAGACGCTTTGCACGTTCGGCGGTTACGTTCAGCGCAGAACCTTCGACATCGAACGAATGCGCGAGCAGGCCCGGGATGATTCCGCTGAATGCCATGCGCTGATATTCGATCTTTACTCCTAGATGCTTCGCGACCGCAGCCATGACGGCCGGATCGAAGCCAACAATGTTGTTGCTGGCGTCGGTGTATTCATACGGCGCAAAGGTCGGATCGATCGCGACGGTCATCGTGCCGCGACTCTTGATGTCGTCGAGTGTATCGGCATTTGCGGCTACCGAGTGGACCAACGCGCCGCACGGAAACAACGCGGCGAGGACGATGCTGGACAGGCGGCGTTTTGACATCAGGGAACTCACGTAGAGAGGTGGACGAAACCGTCTGAACGCATGATCCGTGCCAACTTTATGCGTGAAACGTAGGTTTCACGAAGCAAACGATGAAAACACATGTTTCTACGATGACTTTAGAGAAACAAAGATTTCACGATCCACGGTACGATTTATAGTGACGTCATCGCAGGATGACGACTGACCGCACCTGCTGCGTGCAAGAAAACAGCGATGCACGTTCGCGGTGCCGACGCTGCACCACGGCGGGCGCTCCACTTACTCACAAGCATCGAAATGTCAAAAGCTCAAACGAAACAGCAAAAGCGCGCACCGCAGTCGATCGAGAGTCGCATCGCCGAATGCTATGACGAACTGTCCGAGATCGATCAACGGTTGGCCGATGTCATTCTCAGCGCTCCGGGGCAACTGGCGATGCAAACTGCTACGGAACTGGCGGCGACCGCGCAGGTGTCGAAAGCGACTGCGACACGTTTTTTTCAGAAGCTCGGATATACGTCTTATGACGACGCGCGTGCGATTGCGCGCGCGGCACAGGTCGGCGGTTCACCGTTGTATCTACAGGATCGGGGTCGCAAGAATGCGAGTACGAAACTCGACGACGTGATTCAGGCGCATTTGAAGCATGAGGTCGAGAACCTGGCAAATACGTACCGGTCGCTCGACACGCGCGTGCTGAGTGAGGTGGTCGAGGCAGTTGCACACGCGAGGCGCGTGGTGATCATCGGGTATCGGCATAGTCATACAGTAGCCACGATGATCAGGCGCGAACTGATTCAGGTGCGCTCCGACGTAATGTTGTTGCCTGCGCCGGGCGACACCATGGGCGAATATCTCGGCGACCTGACCGCGAAGGATGTCGCGATCATCGTCGGCTTACGGCGCCGTGTGCCGGCGGTCGGTCTTGCCGCAGTTTCACTCGCTGAGGCCGGCGTGCCGATTGTGTATATGTCGGATGTCATTGCAGGGAAGCCGGCGCGATTGGCGCGCTGGGTAATCCGTTGCCACACGGATGGCCTGATGCTGTTTGACAGCAACGTCGGCATGACGGCGGCCGTCAATCTGATCTGCTCACTGGTTGCCGAGCGCCTGCTCGAACGAGGCAGCAACCATTTACAGCGGGTCGAAATATTGCACGAAAGTTTGCGTGAGTTCGAGTGAAGACGTAGAGAGTTATCTAAAGATCCTGCCGCACCTGTTAGGCAGAGGTAATATTTCCACGAGTAATGTTGAGGGGATGAACGCCGATTGTTGACAATTTTCGTCGCTTGTCGAACGTCTCAAGCTGGCCGAGAGCACCAGTTCGACGATCGTCCCCGAACCGGACATTGGGATCCTCGGCGGCTCCTTACCTGCGGTTGTTGCGAACGCGTACTACCGGGCCAGTTTCGGTCATTGGATTGATTGAAGGCGCGGCCACTCAAATGGCTCCTTTTGAATCAACTTCCGCCTCTCGTCGGTCCGTGTTCTCGCCGCGATAGCCGGGGTGGGCGGTACCGACCTTGCTGGAACGGGCGCGCGGCGAGTTCATGCGGTCTAGTTTAGACACAGCGGACACAGCTGACTTTGCCGTAGGGCGCGTTCTGACGAACACGGTCCGTACCCGTCGCGCTACCGTCCTGTTTAAATATTAAATATTCAAGGCACTTCGCCGGGCGTTGATTCTTGACGCGCAGTACCCCCGGTGTGAATGAAAGCGGTTCACGCAGGTTTGTCGGACCGATCGGGCGTGCTCGTGCTCCACAGCACTTCGAACAGACTGCACTCGAACGCAAAGAACTCCGCGCTTTGAATGGACAGCGCGTAGTGCTCGGCCCGCGATGCAACGAAGGCCACGATGTCGTCGTACAGATAGGTCGTGATACCCACTTCGAAATCGGCGGGCGCGAAACGGAGTTCGCGGAGATCGCGCTTCGACGATCGCCACAGATCGCGCGTATCGCCTGGGCCCGAGCGGATCACGCGCAGATTGATACCCGCACGGATACGTCGCACCGCGACGTCCCTGATGACCTCAAAACCCGGCATCTGAAACAGCTCGCTGTTAGACATCACCGCGCGCAATTCCTTGCTCTGACATTCGAGCGTTTCGTTGAGCACAGTCTTGATCCCTTCGATACCCGGGAAATAGCGCACCCTCGGCTTTCCACCCGCTGAATTGTGAATAGAGCGCAGCCGCGGGAGCACTTCCTGAACGAGCTGACGCTGCGCCTCGATACGCCTGAGCAGCGCGATCGGATCTTGCGGAATCACATAGCTGCGCGCGCCTTTCTGCACGGTCGCGACGAGTCCGTCGGCGAGCAGCCGGTCGAGCACTTCGTATGCATTCGTGCGGCCAATTCCTGCCTTCTGGGCGATCGAAGCGACGGTGGACTCGCCGAGTTCCAGCGAGGCCAGATAGAAGTCGGCCTTGTTTCCGTCGATGCCGGCGGCCTGGAGCATCTCAACAAGGTTCATGTTCGCCCGGTACACAGGGGTGATGGTCGTTACATGCCCATTCGTTCGCTTGGATAGTACACTAAAAATCGCTAATAATCAAATAGATAACAAAGTTCCTGCAAGGTCGGAACGTATTGCAAGGACATGCTTCACGGCCACGACTAGCATTCATCTCAGTCAATTCGTTGACGCCCGGAGCCGATGAATCACATCGATCCGAAGCGGGGCGAACCGCGAGCCGGTTGAGTGGCCCGCTCGTGCGCCTACACCCCATGTATCCCTATTGGAGTCATCTCATGATTGAGTGGAAAGAAACGATTCAGGACATCAATGTTCGCCTCAAGGAACTGTCCACACGCACGCCGGACACCCTTCGCGGATTTGGCCTCATCGCTGGTGCGGGCGCCAACACGAACCATCTCGGCGCGAAGACGCGTGAGCTCATCGCGCTGGCCGTCGCTGTCACCACGCGCTGCGATGGTTGTATCGCCTTTCATTCGGCAGAGGCCGTCAAGCTCGGCGTGTCCGATGTGGAAATCGCGGAAGCTCTGGGTGTCGCCATCAACCTGAATACCGGCGCTGCCATCACGTACAGCACGCACGTGCTGGATGCCATCGACAAACTGAAGCAAGCCTGATCACCCATACACACTGAAAGGAGCCCATCATGAGCAACCCCAAGCTTGAAGTACTGACCCCGCAAAACTCCCAGCTGCTTTTCATCGACCAACAACCGCAGATGGCATTCGGCGTCCAGTCCATTGATCGGCAGGTGCTGAAGAACAATGTGGTAGGTCTCGCCAAGGCAGCGAAGCTATTCGGCATTCCCACCTCCATTACGTCGGTCGAATCGCAAAGCTTCTCGGGCTTTACCTACCCCGAACTGCTCGACGTGTTTCCCGGTCAGCCGGTGCTCGAACGCACATCGATGAACTCCTGGGACGATCAGAAGGTTCGTGACGCGCTGGCTGCGAATGGACGCAGGAAGATCGTGGTTTCCGGCCTGTGGACAGAGGTTTGCAACAACACCTTTGCACTCAGCGCAATGCTGGAAGGCGGCTACGAGATCTACATGGTCGAAGACGCTTCGGGTGGCACGTCGAAGGACGGGCATGACTATGCGATGCAGCGCATGATCCAGGCCGGCGTCGTGCCGGTGACGTGGCAACAGGTGATGCTCGAATGGCAGCGTGACTGGGCGCGTCGCGACACGTACGACGCCGTCATGAACGTCGTCAGGGAACACTCTGGTGCGTACGGCATGGGCGTGGACTACGCATACACGATGGTGCACCAGGCGGCGCAGCGCGCCAACGGTTTCCACGAGATCGTGCCCCCGGTTCCGGCCAGGTAATCGGCCACCCACTGTCGCAACTGATGTCAAGACTCCGGCCGTGCGGCAAGGCGCCGCCGGCCATCAGGAGTACACATGATATCCGCTTCAGACAGCCCCGGTCCGATTCCGCCCGTTGACCGCTTCACCGTGCTGGCGCCGCAACGACCGCAAGCGATCCCGTCGTGAGCAAGCTGCAAGAGAGATCAACCGATGAAACTCTATCTGTTTTCACTAGGTGCCGGCGTTCTGGTCGGTGTCATTTACCACCTGATTGGCGTAAGGTCGCCGGCCCCGCCGCTCGTTGCGCTGGTCGGGCTGCTCGGCATTCTCGGTGGAGAGCAGCTTGTTCCCGTCAGCAAGCAATACCTCTGCGCCGCCATTCACGGAGCGATGTCGCGCGCATCGGACGAGACGACCGCAGCATCCGGCACATTGCAGCATGGCATTTCTCGCGTCATGACTGCTCGCAAGATTGCTGGCAACGAGGAGACCCGCTCATGAACGCTTCCGCAATAACCCCCGATCTGATTCTGCACAACGGCCGCTTCACGACGCTGAATCGTGCGAACCCGACAGCGAGCGCGATCGCCATCAAGGACGGGAAATTCACGGCCGTTGGCGACAATGCCGACGTCATGTCGTTGGCCGGTACGGCGACACAGGTAATCGATCTGAAGGGACGATCCGTTCTGCCCGGGCTCATCGACAACCATACGCACGTCGTGCGTGGCGGCTTGAACTTCAATATGGAGCTGCGGTGGGACGGCGTGCGCTCCCTCGCCGATGCGATGAACATGCTCAAGCGCCAGGTGGCGATTACGCCGCCACCGCAATGGGTCCGCGTGGTAGGCGGCTTCACTGAACACCAGTTCGTCGAGAAGCGGCTGCCCACCATCGAGGAGTTGAATGCCGTCGCACCCGAGACGCCCGTCTTTATCCTGCATCTTTATGACCGGGCGTTTCTGAACGCTGCGGCACTGCGCGTGGTCGGCTACACGAAAGACACGCCGGAGCCTCCCGGCGGACAGATCATGCGCGATGGCGACGGCAACCCGACGGGGCTGCTGCTCGCCAAACCGAATGCGTCGATTCTGTACGCGACGCTGGCGAAGGGGCCAAAGCTGCCGTTCGACTATCAGCTCAATTCGACGCGCCATTTCATGCGCGAGCTGAACCGGCTCGGCGTGACGGGTGTGATCGACGCGGGCGGCGGCTTCCAGAACTATCCGGAGGACTACCAGGTCATCGAAAAACTTTCCAGCGACGGACAGCTGACGGTGCGTCTCGCGTACAACCTGTTCACGCAGAAGCCGAAGGCAGAGAAGCAGGACTTCCTGAACTGGACGAAGACATCGAAGTACAAGCAGGGCGACGACTACTTCCGGCACAACGGTGCGGGCGAGATGCTGGTGTACTCCGCAGCCGATTTCGAGGACTTCCGCGAGCCGCGCCCGGACATGCCGCCGCAGATGGAACATGAACTGGAAGAGGTCGTGCGCGTGCTCGCCGAAAACCGCTGGCCATGGCGCATGCACGCAACCTATGACGAGACGATCAGCCGCGCGCTGGATGTTTTCGAGAAAGTCAACCGGGATATACCGCTCGATGGCATCCACTGGTTCTTCGACCATGCCGAGACGATCTCCGAGCGATCGATGGACCGTATCGCGGCGCTCGGCGGCGGCGTAGCGGTGCAACACAGAATGGCCTACCAGGGCGAGTATTTCGTCGAACGTTACGGCGCGGCCGCGGCCGAGGCGACGCCGCCCATCGCGCGCATGCTCGAGAAGGGCGTGCGCACGTCGGCGGGCACGGACGCTACGCGTGTCGCGTCGTACAACCCGTGGGTGTCGCTTGCGTGGCTCGTGACGGGCAAGACGGTCGGCGGCCTGCGCCTTTATCCGCAACGCAATCGCCTTGACCGCGATACGGCGCTGCGAATGTGGACCGAGAAGGTCACCTGGTTCTCCAACGAAGAGAGCAAGAAAGGCCAGATAGCCGTGGGTCATCTAGCCGACCTGATCGTTCCCGACCGCGACTTCTTCACCTGCGCCGAGGACGAGATCGCAAGTACCGTGTCGGATCTGACCGTTGTCGGCGGCCGCGTTGTCTATGGTGCCGCAGCATTCGCTCATCTCGACGACAGCGTGCCGCCTCCAGCGATGCCCGACTGGTCGCCTGTGCGTCGCTTCGGCGGCTTCGGTGCGTGGAGGGATTCGAAGGGCGAAGGTGAGGCGTCGCTGCAGCAGATGGCGGCGGCGTCCTGCGGCTGCACGAATGGTTGCGCGGTGCACGGCCACGACCATACGCGCGCCTGGTCGAGCAATGCGCCGGCCTCAGACCTGCGTTCGTTCTGGGGCGCGTTTGGCTGCGCCTGTTGGGCGGTCTGACATGAGCACGCACGCAGAAGGGAATCCGCACTGGATCGCCGCGCTGCTCGCGCAGCGCTGGTTGCCGCTGGTGGCGCGCGCGGCGCTCGTGTCCGCGTATGTGATTGGCGGTGTGGCCAAGCTCGCGAACTTTCATGCCGCCGTGCTCGAGCAGCAGCAGTTCGGACTTCATCCGGGATGGCTGTGGGCGGCACTCGCGATTGTCGTCGAGCTGGGCGGCTCGGCCTGCGTGATCGCCAACCGCTTCGTGTGGTTGGGCGCGGGAGGGCTGGGCGCATTGACGGCCGTGGCGATGCTCGTCGCGAACGACTTCTGGAACCTGACGGGCGACGCGCACGTTTTCGCGTTGAACGGCTTCTTTGAACATCTCGGACTCATCGCCGCGCTCGTCATGGCGACATGCCTTGCCGGCATCAAACATTCCTCCGGCCGTGCCGGTGTTCAGTAAAACCTCAGAGGACTTTCAATACCATGCGTAATCTTCGTTCCCTTGCAGCGGCAGCGCTTGCCATCATCTGTATCGCTGCATCGTCAGTCGCGTCGGCTACACCACCGAAAATTCCACAGCCCGTTGCGGAGCCGCAGCTCGCTGTGGGGCCGCAATACGACACCACCCATGTCTATGTAGCGCCTGAAGACTTCGACAAATTCACCGATAGTGTTGTCGCAACCTTCGGCGGCCACAAGTCGCAACAGGGCGTCTTTCAGGTGACACCGACGTCGAGCGAGACGATGTCGCAACTCGTTTTCACGCCGGTCGGCACGTTGTCGGTGTTCGGCTTCAAGACGCCTGTTCCGTATCCGTTCGGTAGCGAGCGCACGGGGTATCTCGTCACCGACATCGACACGGCCGTCAAGTCGGCCAGGCGGCACCACGCCGACGTCACGGTGGCGACGTTCCCCGATCCGATCGGACGTGACGCGATCGTCTCCTGGCCGGGCGGCGTCAACATGCAGTTGTACTGGCACAACCAGGCGCCGAACTATGATTCTTTGCAGACGGTGCCCGAGAACCGGGTCTACGTGTCGCCCGAGCGCGCCAATTTACTGATTCGCAACTTCGTGGCTTTTTCGCATGGCAAGGTTGTCTCCGATGATCACAACGCGCCTGGCGTCGAAATTGGCCGGCCGGGCGATACGTACCGACGCGTGCGGATCGACTCGGGATTCGGCAGGATGACGGTGCTGGTGACCGACGGCCACTTGCCCTGGCCGTTCGGCCGGGAGATGACGGGCTATGAAGTGACGAATCTCGCCGACACGCTGCAGAAGGCGAAGGCGGCAGGCGTCACCGTGCTGATCCCGCCGTTCACTTCGGATAAGCGCGAAGCCGCGCTCGTGCAGTTCCCGGGTGGTTATATCGCCGAGATTCATGCGGTCGCGCAGTAGACGCGGGACGCCGGGGTGATGCGCCATGACGGTCGCGAGGCCGCCCGATGTCATCCCCCGGCACGGGAGACGATTGATGGAAATTGAAGACAGCGTGCTCGCCGCCATCGCGGGCTACGTGGACACGCTCAGCTTTGTTGCGCTTTTCGGGCTGTTCACCGCGCACGTCACGGGCAACTTCGTGCTGATTGGCTCCGAAGCGGCAGGGTTAGGCCAGGGCGTGTTCATGAAGCTGATGGCGTTCCCCGCATTCGTTGCGGGCGTGGTCGTCAGCAGCGTGATTGTGAAGCGCGTCGAACCCGCGACGCCCCACCGCGCGGCGTGTGTTCTCTACGTTGTTCAGGCGGCGCTCATGCTGGCCTTTTGCCTCGCGGGTGTCAGCGTCTCGCCCATAGTGCATGCCGATAGGACGCCCGTCATCGTCTGTGGGATGATCGGCGCAGCGGCGATGGGCGTGCAGAATGCGCACGGCCGGCTTGTCCCGCGTCCCGGCGTGCCCAACACCGTGATGACGGGCAACGTGACGCAGGCGGTGCTCGACACGATCGACCTCCTGTCGCCGCAGATGCCATCCGACGCACGAGCGGTGGCGCGAACGCGTCTGGGGAAGATGGTGCCGACGATTCTCGCGTTCGCAACTGGCGCAATCGTTGGGGCTCTCGCGTATCGCCACACAGGGTTTTGGGCGTTGCTGTTGCCGTACGTCGTGCTCTTGTGGCTGGCTTTGAAGGCACGCGGCGTATTGCACCCAGCTCACGACACGGAGACGCCACGACACGTATGTGGCCAAGGCCGTGCGCAGGTACGAACGCGGTGGCATTCGTTGCCGTTTTCATTGCCGGCCTGGCGCTGGTGTCGAGCGGCAGCGCGCGGGCGAGCACGGAAGAGCCGGCAACCGCCGACACATCAGCCGCCGCATGCACCGCGAAGCGGCCGGTAGTGGAGTTCAACCGCTGGCAGGAAGACTGGGCCGTGCTCGCGGACCCGTGCGTGTCCCGGCAGCCGCTCGATAGCCTCAAATACATTCCGCTGGGGGGCGATCCACATTCGTATCTGTCGCTGGGAGCGAATCTGCGCGAGCGCCTGGAAGTCAACGATGCGCCACTCTTCGGCATCGGCACGGGGCATTCGGATACCTACGTGATACAGCGCGCGCAGGTCAGCGCCGATGCGCGTATCGGCCCGTACCTCCAGTTCTTTGCGCAACTCGAAGATGCGAGACCGTTCGGCAAGGATACGGTGACGCCCGTCGACAAGAATCCGCTCGACCTTGAACAGGCGTTTGTTGCGTGGGTCAGTCCACTGGGGCCCGGCACGGTGAAATTCCGCGTCGGCCGCCAGGAGATGGCGTTCGACCTGCAACGGTTCATCTCCGTTCGCGACGGTCCGAACGTGCGGCAGGCGTACGACGCGATCTGGGCGGATTACGAGTATCAGAAATGGCGCTTCATCGGCTACCTGACGCAGCCTGTGCAGTACCGCGACGTGACGGCGTTCGATGATTTCTCGAACCGGCATCTGACATTCAGTGGCGTGCGCTTCGAGCGGCAGAGCGTCGGACCCGGCGACCTCTCAGGTTATTACTCAAGGTATAACCGTTCGAATGCGCACTTCCTGGATGCGACGGGCGACGAGCATCGCGATGTATTCGACCTTCGCTATACAGGCAAGGTGGGCCGCGCCGACTGGGATGTGGAGTCGATGTATCAGTCGGGGAACGTCGGCACCAAGACGATCAGCGCGTGGGCGGTAGGCTCGCTGGCAGGTTATACGCTGGACCTGCCGTGGACCCCGCGCGTGGGCGTGCAGATCGATGCGGCTTCGGGTGACCGGCATCCCGGAGACGGGCGTGTCGAGACGTTCAATCCGCTCTTTCCGAATGGCTACTACTTCACGCTCGCGGGCTACACGGGTTATGCGAACCTGATTCACGTCAAGCCTTCCATCACGCTCAAGCCGACCAGCAAGCTCGCGCTTCTCGGCGCGCTCGGGTTCCAGTGGCGCGAGACGACAGCGGACGCCGTGTATCAGCAGGGCAGTGCCATGGTGCCCGGAACAGCCGGACATGGCAGCCGGTGGACGGGCATGTACGTGCAAGTACGTGCAAGTACGTGCCGATTGGACCATTGCCGCGAACGTGATCGGTTCAGTCGAAGCGGTGCACTTCCAGGTGGGCGACTCGATTCGCAACGCAGGCGGAAGTAACGCGGACTACCTCGGTGTCGAACTGAAATATGGATGGTAGCCACATCGGAAACGCGCTGCGGCCAAGTTCCTGGTTGAGCGGTCCGTGCCTTTTCCAATACCGGTGTACGCCATCCAAATTTAAAAGAGGTCCGCGCGACATATCCAGCCTTGCAACCCATCGCGACAGGCGGCTTACACATGCATGGAACGCGCGGGTGTTTCGGCGCGCTTCATGGCTAAAAAGCGGTGAACCTGCGCGACCACGGCTGCCCCTTCCCCCACGGCTCCTGCAACGCGCTTGGTGGAACCCGATCGAACATCGCCGATTGCAAACACGCCGTCGACACTTGTATGCAACGGGAGCGTGGGCCCGCTCGCTCGTGTTCCCAGGTCGGTATCCGTCAACACAAATCCTCTCGAATCCAGCGACACTCCGCACGCGCACAGCCAGTTCGTGTTGGGGGCGGCACCGATAAAGAGGAACAAGTGATGCGTCTTCAGACTTTCTATACCCCCATCGCGTCGCCGATAGTGGACGGACTCCAGCCGTTCGTCACCTTCGAGGGCCGTTATTTCAGAACCCATATGGATCGTCACGTTGGGCAACGAGGCAATTCGCTCGATCAGATAGCGCGACATGCTGTGTTCGAGATCCTCGCCCCTGACGAGCACATGAACATGGGCAGCATGCGACGCAAGAAACACAATGGCCTGTCCTGCTGAATTTCCGCCACCGACCAGCAGCACGGTTTCGCTGCGGCAAAGCCGGGCCTCGATCGATGTCGCCCAGTAATAGACGCCGCGACCTTCGAAGCGCGCGAGCCCGGTCACTGCCGGACGCCGATACTCGGCGCCACTCGCGACGACTACCGTCCATGCCTCAACGCGCCGCGAACCGGCAAGCTCCACCTCGAGCGGGTATGCGCTGCATTGCAAGCCTTTCACCTCGACGGGAATCGCGATGTGCGCGCCGAATTTCTGCGCCTGGTTAAATGCCCTGCCGGCTAGCGCTTGCCCCGAGATGCCAGTCGGAAAGCCCAGGTAATTTTCGATGCGGGCACTCGTGCCTGCCTGGCCGCCCGGCGCGCGGCAATCGAAGACGGCCACTGACAAGCCTTCCGATGCGGCATAGACGGCTGCCGCCAGGCCAGCAGGCCCGGCGCCGACGATCGCGACGTCGTAGACATGCCTGGGATCGAATTCCGGCACGATTCCTAGGCACGAAGCAAGCTGCCCGTTGTCCGGATTGCGCAACACGGTGCCATCCGGGCACACAACGAGCGGCATGTCATCGCGCTGAGGCGTCATGCGCTCGAGCAATGCGATGGCATCGGCACCGCTTTCGTCAAGCGTCATATGCGGGTAAGCATTGCGTTGCAGAAAATGTTGCAGCGCGAGGAGCCGCTCGTTGTCGGGCGGCCCAACGAGCACCGCCCCTTGCCCGCGCTCGATCGCGGCGACGCGCCTCAGGATCAGCGCGCGCATGATCCTTTCACCGAGCTCCGCCTCGCCGATCATCAGGGCACGCAGCTTTTCCGGTGCGATTACGAGCGCCACGACATCTTCGATCACCTCCGCATCGACAAGGCCGGGCTTGCCTGAAAGCATGCCAACGTCGGATGTGAATTCGCCACGCTTCGCCTGAGAGCGCAGCAAACGCCGATGGCCCAGTCCGTCGCGTGCCGTGTATCGAATCGTGCCCGACAAGAGGACGAACATGCCTGGGCTTATGCCACCCACGCGATAAAGGAATTCGCCGGCTGCGTAGCTGTGGGCCTCGCCAAAGCGACTGATCCGATCAATCTCGGCGTCAGTCAGTACCGGAAATATCTGATGCCAGCGCGGGGTGCTATCTGGGGTCTGCGCATCCGCCACGGCAGAACGATCGGCGCCGTTCGTGCCGACTCCCGTCCGGTTTTCCGGCCCGCCCGGCGGCGAAGCTGCGTTGCTGTTCATCATGAACCTCTGACTACGCGCGTTGGAACCGGCGGCGGAGAGCCACGCCACTGGCCTTTTGGATAACCCACGGGGGTAAATGCCGCCCCGTGATTCAAGATAGGTTAGCCGTCAACATGCCGCAAATAGGTAACACCAATCTTGCTCGTGTCCGAGCCCTCGTGGGACTCGCGACCGGCACAAGCGGACTTCCTGGCGCGCTCAGTTGCACGTTCATGAAATGGTCTGCACTTCTCGATGATCGTCACGCCCGTACTCAGTTCGGGTGGTGCAGGTCCCTAGTCGACGATCGCCTGCGGGCCAACAAGACGGCACGAGTGACTGTTGTACCTTTGAGAGCCGCCTTGAACTCCCGAGGGACCGAGGGGCCGCTGCGGGTCGGTAGCGGGCCGTTCGAGAGCCGTTACCACCGCGTGGGAACGTCGGATGAACAGGCAGCTCACGCCATGACCGAACCGAGCCTGCTGTGCCGCTCAGTCGGTCGAAGCGCCAAAGCAGCCGCCGCACGAACGCGCCCGGCCCAATCGCAAGCGCCCGGCACTCACTCTCGCCTCACCACCGCACTCGCACCGGCAAACCCACAAA